>JAIOSR010000212.1 GCA_021107495.1 Desulfobacterales bacterium
AAAGCCCGCCCTGGTGCGACTCGTTAATATGTTTGGTCAAGCCAATGTATCATTCCAGGTTTGACTTTTTAGGTGTAAAGTGATGGTGGTCGGTCTTGGCCAGGGTTATGGTGTCGCTCCGCTCCGCTGTTTATATATAATTGACAGAATTCCCTAACTTTAGCTCACTTCAAACTTTAGTTCACTTCAAACTCTTGCAGCGATTATTCAGGCAGAGCCATATGTCTTTTCTATTTACAGGCACCACGGGAGATCATGCAGGCCACAGTCTCATCACCTGGGCAATAGCTCGAAGGCTTGTGGAGAAAGGTCTCAAGGTGGGGTTCATGAAGCCCTTCGGAACCCATCCAATCAATATGGAAGGACTTTGGACGGACCGGGATGTCTTCCTGTTTAAGGAGGTATTGAACCTTCAAGAACCCTTCAACCGAATCTGCCCGTATTTGCTTTCGGAAGAGACATGGGGCTTGAGGGAGACCGAAGAGATCCTTGATGAAATCAGGTCCCTTGCCCAAGAGCTTGGAAAGGGGAAAGATGTTCTCATAATAATGGGATCCGACCACATTTTCTTCGACGACGTCTCCCGTCCGGTACCCGAGATTTCCCTTATCACCAGGTTGGAGTCCGATTTTATTCTTGTTAATCGATACCGGGATATCTCCAGATCCATTTATTCCATTCTATCTGTCAGTTCCCTCCTGAAAGACAGACTCAAGGGAATCATGCTCAACCGTGTGCCGACAGAAAAAATCAAAGACATCAAAGATAAAATGATACCCTCCCTTGTCCGGGAAGGGGTCCCGCCTGTCATCGCACTTCCCGAAGACTCTGCGCTTTCCTTTCGCAGCCTCGGGGAAATAAGGGAGCGCCTTGATGGGAAGTTTCTCCTGGAGGGGACAGGCCCGGATCGACCGGTCGGTGGAATGACAGTCGGATCGGCAGACCTGACGGGTGAGCTCAAGATGTTCAAAAGGGCGTATAACAAGATAATTCTATTAGGGTCTTCTGACACGGAAACCGGGGGACCCCCGGCACCCCGGCCCGTAGCAGGAATCATCCTTACCGGTGGTCGAAACCCGGCCCCCCGGCTTTTACAGATAGCTGAAAAGGCAAATGTTCCCCTTATCCTGGTTCATGCTGACACATTTGCCGTCCTTAAACGCTTAGAACAGAATCCTTCCATTATTTCTCCTAAGGATGAGGACAAGGTCCGCCACATGACAGAACTGATGGACACGGACGGTGCGCTGGACAGGTTACTCCAATCCCTCGGGCTTATTCAATAATCAGACGTAATATCTCAATAAACAAATGGCTATTTTCCGTCCCGCCACCGGCGGGACCCTCATTTTTAACCAGCCAGTTGCCTCCACAACATCATAAGGTCGGCTTTGCTTGACGCACAAGGAGGCTATCCCTGGTATTGTGAAAGGACTTGACAAAAAACAAGGCATGAATTAATCTGAAAATCAGAAATCAGTCGGATTTAGTTGGAGACTCAGGAGAAAAGCGAAATGCAAACTCACGACAGACCTAGAACAGTCAGGATAAGGGCAAGAGGGCAATTAACAATACCTCGTGAGCTTCGAGACCAGATGGATTTTAATCGTGACGTAAACGTGAGTGTTATGCGGATTGGGAAGACTCTGGTTATGACTCCCGCCCCCTCCAAACGAGCTGCTTTGGCCCGGCAATTTGAAGCCGGAATGAAATCCGAAGGGCTAACTTTAGACGAGCTGCTTGCTAATCTCCGCTCCCAGCGGAAATAAATTCACGGATGAAGCCTATTCAGCAGACAGATAAAAGTAGGCTCGAAGTATTTTTAGATAGCAGCGCCATTGTGGCCGGCATTGCTTCGGAGACAGGGGCTTCGGGTGCTGTCCTGGATCTATGCGAGGCAGAGCTTGTAGTGCCGGTCATCAGCAAACAAGTGGTAGTAGAGGTTGATCGCGCCATCTCCAACAAACTTACCTTCCTGGTTGAAAAACTTCGTGTTTTTCTTTTAGAACTACGCCCTATCATGGTTGAAGATCCGTCTGCCAAGGCCATCCGTCGGGCCACGCATCTGACACATGAAAAGGATGCTGCAATTTTGGCCGCGGCCAAGGCCGCAGGAGTGGACTACCTGCTCACATTGGATAAAAAACACTTTCTGAACCCCCGCAAAAAAATCAAGTTTGAACCACCAGTGCTGACACCCGGAGAGTTCTTGCGGGTGTTTGAGAAGTGGGCTTTGAGAAGGTAGGCAGTAAAGAATTGCATTCTAACCCCCGCATTCTACAATACCGTCCCCTCCACTCGTACCCAATTCCTATCTCGGTTTTCCCTCTTAATCAGTCCCTATATGTTCTGACTCCTTTCAGGAATAGAGATATGATGGGGTTGAGGTCTGGAGCAGAGTGGTTTGGTATCCCAACTTTCCCTGAACTTGCAGATATTATTCTCTTATCAAAGGTTTGGGTGAGGCTGTGATCTCCATGAGGTATCTCAAGCGGACATGGTACTATTAACCGGCATGCTATATCTTCAATTTATTGAAACTGAAAAAATCAAGGATGTGCCCTTTGCCACTGATTGCGGTCGCTCATGCGCTTTTCAAAACTTTGCTTTGCCATTTCAAGTTTTTTCTCACTGTGTTCGCCATTTCTTCAACCGGCCCCTTGAGCTCTCCCGGTACACGGTCCAAGGCTCTCTGAGCCTGCTTGGATGCATAGCCGGTTTTTTCTGTGATACAGGCTTGAGTGTATTCCAAAACATGGGTTAGTGGTCGGATAATGGAAATCACGGCAGTATCTTCTGTCGCTTTCTGGAATTCATCCACATATGTTTTCACACTTTCCAGCGTCATGGGGCTGATGGCATCCACTAAAAATCTTGACAGATCGCTCAATACTTTTCGCCGCAATTTTTCATCAGCGGTTTCCAATGCCTGAACACCCAACCTCAGATTTCTTAAAAAGGCTTTTTTCTCCCCCTCATGGGCCAGAACCAGCGCGAAAAACAAATGAATTTTAGTTTTAAAGCCCGCAGGGGCTTTTTTTGTCCGCAAAGCCTTTTCCATAGTTTGGGACAAGGTGTCGACACTTCCGGTCAGAAGGTTAAAGATGCACAGATCAAAGTAGGCTTCGGTATAAAAGCGGTCCATCTTCAGAATCTGGTATTGTGCTTCAATAGCTTCTTTAAAACGGTTAGAGCGAAATAGAATGCAGGCATAAATATTTCGGTAACCCGTATTATCCGGTTTTAGCTCAACAGCTTTCTTTAAGGGGATTTCCGCACCGGCATAATCCTCTTGGTCAAACCGTGCCTTTCCGAGCCATTCCCAAACGTCCGGATCATCTTTTTTCAAATCAACGGCTTTCTGCAATGCTTCTTCCGCACCAGAATAATTCTTTTGGATAAATCGTGCCCCCCCGAGGAATTTCCAATCGTCCGGATCATCTTTTTTCAAATCAACGGCTTTCTTAAATGCATCTTCCGCACCAGAATAATTCTTTTGGATAAATCGTGCCCGTCCGAGCCATTTCCAAGCGTCCGGATCATCTTTTTTCAAATCAACGGCTTTC
>JAIOSR010000012.1 GCA_021107495.1 Desulfobacterales bacterium
ATGCCGACGTTGCCAAACCCCGCGGCCCTGATCCATTCCAATGCCTCCTCCGTCTGCCGGGCCGTATGCCTCCTTTTGAGGTATTGAAGCGCCCTGTCATCAAAGGACTGGGCACCAATGCTGATACGATTTATGCCGATATCCCTGTAGCATTTGAGTTTTTCCGGGGTTATGTCATCCGGGTTGGCCTCTATGGTGATTTCCGTGTCGGGCGAGAACTCGAAATTGCGGAAAAGGAAGTCCATAAGCGTGGAAAGCCGGCTTGGGTTGAGTAGAGATGGCGTACCTCCGCCCATGTAGAGTGTGTCAAAGGTGGAAAAGCGATCCTTGTAGATATGCAATTCCTTCAGGACCCCTTCAAGCCAGCCTGAAATAAGGGAAATGGAGGTTGTGGAATAAAAATCACAGTAGGGGCATTTTGAGAGACAGAATGGGACATGTATATAAAGGCCCGGGGTATTTCCGTTAAGGGGTCTTGAATCTTTATTCATTATCCGACTTTAACACAGACACGAATGCACTCTGGGGGATCATGACAGAACCCACCATCTTCATTCGTTTCTTTCCCTTTTTTTGTTTTTCCAGGAGTTTCCTCTTTCGTGTTATGTCACCGCCGTAGCATTTGGCCGTGACATCCTTTCGAAAGGCTGAGATAGTCGACCTGGATATTATTTTCCCCCCGATTGCACCCTGTATGGCTATTTTGAACTGGTGTCTGGGAATTTCATCCTTCAGACGGTCACATACCTGTAGGCCCCATGTCCTGGCACGGTCCCTGTGGACGATAAGTGAGAGGGCGTCGACCCTTTCTCCGTTTACAAGGATATCCAACTTGACCAGGTCGCTATCCCGGGGTTCAATAAGGTCATAATCAAATGAGCCATAACCCTGTGTAATGGTCTTCAGCCTGTCATAGAAGTCAAAGATCACCTCGGCAAGGGGCATATCAAAGACGAGTTCAATCCGGCCCGGCGCGGGATAGTTGGATCGTGGATTGATGCCGCGGCGCTCCATGCAGAGCTTCATAACCGCTCCCATATAGCGTTCGGGAATAAGGATCCCCGCTTTGATAAATGGTTCCGATGCGCTCTCAATATCAACGGGGTCCGGGTAATACTGGGGATTATCGACCGTAACGGTCTCACCGTTTTTAAGGACAAATTTGTACCGCACACTGGGTACGGTCATAATAATGGACTGGCCATACTCCCGTTCAAGTCTTTCCTGGACGATCTCCAGGTGAAGCAGACCCAGGAACCCGCAACGGAAACCCTGTCCCAGGGCCGCGGACGAGTCTTTCTGATAATCCAGGGCCGCGTCATTGAGCTTGTATTTTTCAAGGGAATCCAGGAGAGATGGATAATCATCCGAGGCAATTGGGTATATGGAGGAAAAGACCACGGGCTTTACCTCTTTGAATCCGGGAAGAGGTTCCCCGGCAGGCCGGTCGTCAAGGGTTATGGTATCCCCGATTTTGGTGTCTCTTACGGTCTTTATGCCTGAGATGATATAGCCCACATCGCCGGCCGCAAGAACTTTTCTTGATTCCCTGTTCAACCGGAAGACACCCACCTCTTCCACCTTGTAATGGGCGTCATTGGACATGAAACGGATGATATCTCCGGGTCTGACAGACCCGTCAAAGACGCGGCAGCTTACGATCGCCCCGCGGAAAGGGTCATAGTGGGCATCAAATATCAGGGCCGACAGGGGATTCTGTTTGTCCCCGGCCGGAGGCGGTAGCTGTGTAACGACGGCCTCAAGGACCTCCTCGATACCGATCCCGTCCTTGGCGGAACAGAGAATGGCCGTTTCCGGGTCAAGCCCGAGTTCGTTTTCTATCTGTTCCTTTACCCGATTCACATCAGCGGATATGAGATCGATCTTGTTTATGACCGGGACGATCTCAAGATCGTGATCCATTGCCATGTAGACATTGGCCAATGTCTGGGCCTCTACGCCCTGGGATGCGTCCACAAGGAGCAGGACCCCCTCGCATGATGCCAGGGCCCGGGATACCTCATAGGAAAAGTCCACATGTCCGGGGGTGTCGATTAGATTCAGTTCATATTCCTTCCCGTCCGCGGCCCTGTATGGCAGGGCAACGGTCTGGCTTTTTATGGTAATCCCCCTTTCCCTTTCAATGTCCATGGTATCCAGTATCTGGTTCCGGAAATCCCGGTCCGTTACCAGTCCGGTATATTGAATAAGACGATCTGCAAGGGTGGATTTCCCGTGATCTATATGGGCAATAATGCTGAAATTTCGTATGTTTTGCATGTCAATAAATCTCAAATTTGGCTAATCTGCCGTCAAGCCCACCGTTTTTCAAGGGTTTCTTCCAGGATGGTTTAAGACCGATTTTCGGAATCAGTGCTCGATCCCCGAAATATATGTATGCGGTCGAGCCCTTGCAGCGCTGCTTTAAAAAATCTCCCAATTCCCCGTATAATTCACTCAGGTCCTTATCTTTTTCGAGACGAATGCCGGAAGGCGGATTACAGACAATGATAGCATCCTTCATCTGTTGAATCTTTCTGAAATCCATAACCCGCAGGCGGATTTTATCTCCATCCGGCAGTTTCCTGACATTGGTCCTTGCGGCTTCAACAACCTCGGATGATATGTCACTCCCCGAAATAAGGCCTTCCGGGAGTCCTCGAATTTCTTTATCAGCGTCCTCTTTTATCTTTTTCCATAAATCATAATCAAAATCGGGCAGGGATTCAAATCCGAACCGTTGTCTGAGAAAACCGGACGGAGTACGGCAGTAGAACATTAATGCCTCGCTGAGTAAAGTACCCGAACCGCACATGGGGTCGTAAATGGGTCTTGATCCGTCCCATTCCGCCAGCCTGATGATGGCCGCGGCCAAGGTCTCCTGCATTGGGGCCTTGACGGTCCTTACTCGATATCCCCGGCGATGAAGAGATCCTAACGATGTATCTACGCTTATGACGGCCCTGTTATTCTCTATATGGAGATTGACCCATACGTCAGGGTCAACCCTTTCGATATTAGGTCTTTCTTCGAAATGTTCATTAAACCAGTCTACTATGGCGTCTTTTAATTGAAGTTTGGCATAGAGAGAATGATTTATCCTGCTGTTGGAAACCGTTGAAAAAATAGCAAAAGTATTATCCGCCGTAAGAATATCCGTCCAGTTGATTTCCTTTGCCTTATTGTACAGATAACGTGTGCTGTGGCATTTAAAGGAGATCAGGGGCGCCAGTATCCTTGTGATATAGCGGGAGGTGTAATTCATGCGGTAAAGGACGGCCTGATCGGAACTGAAATAGATCCCGCCATAGGCCT
>JAIOSR010000345.1 GCA_021107495.1 Desulfobacterales bacterium
CATCCGGGGTGCAATTGTCACATATCAGGACTTCTCGGAAAGAGTCAGGATGACCAGGGAGTTAAAGACATCCGAAGAGGAAACGCGCCTGCAGAAGAGGACCGCCGAAGGGATTATCTACGGCTCTCCAATTCCCATGTTCGTGCTCGATAAGGATCATAAGATAACTCATTGGAACAAGGCAGTTGAAAAACTGACGGGTTTCCCCAGTGAAGGTATGATCGGAACAAAACGGCAGTGGGAGCCCTTTTTCCCTAATCAAAGACCCATTTTAGCTGACCTGATCATTGATAATGACCAGGAAAGAATTGAAAAAGTTTATGGACATATGAAACTGAGCAAATCTACCGTCGTGGAAGGTGCATACGAGGCCGAGCATTTCTTTCCCCACTTAGGTGAAGAGGGAACACATCTTTATTTCAATGCCGCACCCATAAAAGATGATTCGGGAAACATTCGGGGCGTAATTGTCACATACCAGGATTTCTCGGAACGGGAAAAGATGCTCCTGGAGATCAAGAGACGGGAAACGTTTGTTCAAAACCTGATTCACGACTCAATCGATGGCATTATCGCCACCGAAGCCAAGGGAATAATTGTGATTTTCAACCGGGGAGCCGTTGAAATTTTAGGATATCAACCCAAGGAAATCATCGGCAGAATGATCTATACCGAAATCCTTTCAGCGGAAACGGGTTTGGCCGTCAGAGACGCGTTTTACGGCAATGAATATGGTCCTCCCGGAAAGATAGTTAACATGGAAGGGAAACTCCTCAACAAAACAAACGAAGAAATTCCGGTGAGACTCTCCGGCACCCTTATCTACGAACAGGAGCAGGAGGTGGGGAGCGTGGTCTTTATCCAGGATCTGAGAGAGATACACAGGCTTCAGGAGGAAAAGGAACAGGCCCAGCGTATGGCCGCGATAGGACGCACTGTGGCGGGCGTGGCCCATTATATAAAGAATATTCTTACGGGTCTTCAGGGTGGGTCATATGTCATTAATTCGGCCATGTCTAAGAAGGACCTGGGTCTTGTGGGAAAGGGCTGGGACATGGTCGAGAGAAATATTGACCAGATCGCCCACATTGTTACCGACATGCTGATCTACTCTACGGAAAGGAAGCCTGATTACCGGTTGGTAGACTCTAACGAACTGATCAGGGAGATCCTGGAATTAGTAGAGGAAAGAGCCATGACATCGGGCGTCACATTGGTCAGGGAATTCCAACCCGGACTGCGCATGGTGAACATGGACAAAACAGGCATACACCGCTCTCTTTTGAATCTTGTCAGCAATGCCATTGATGCATGCACATTAGAAGGGATTATTAACGGGAAAGGGGTAGTGACCGTAAAGACCGACAGCCCGGCCGGGTGGGGAGTAAGGTTCAGTGTGTCTGACAACGGGAAAGGTATGGATGAGGAGACCAAGGAAAAGCTCTTTACGGATTTTTTTACCACCAAGGGATACAAGGGCACGGGATTGGGACTGCCGGTTACCAAGAAAATCATAGAAGAGCACGGAGGGAGACTGACCTTTGAATCCCGAGCCGGTCACGGAACAACTTTTACCCTGATGCTGCTACCGTAAAGCCCTGCGTCGCTGAAGCAACCCGGAGTACTGGGGACAGCAAAAGAGGGTTTCTTTAGAAAAAGATGAATGACAAAACCATACTCATAACCGGCTCAACGGACGGAATAGGAAAGCAGACCGCACTTGAACTTGCGGAAATGGGTGCAACCGTTCTTTTGCATGGCAGAAATCCCGAAAGGGCCGACAGGGTTTTGAATGAGATTAAAAAGGCAACGGGAAATGACAGGATAGAGGCCTTTATCGCTGATCTTTCGTCCCTCAAACAGGTTCGCAACCTGGCTGAACAGGTTCTTGTGAAGCACGACCGGCTGGACGTCCTCATTAACAATGCCGGTGTCTATGAAACCGGGCACAGGATTTCGGAAGACGGTTTTGAGATGACCTTTGCGGTCAACCATTTGGCCCCCTTTCTTCTTACCCTGCTGCTGCTTGATCTGTTAAAAAACAGCGCGCCCGGCCGCATAATCAATGTGAGCTCCCAGGTACACGCATCCTCTATAAATTTTGACAATCTTCAGGCAGAAAAGCACTTCAGTGCCTACGAAGCCTATTCCCTGTCCAAACTCTGCAACGTCCTTTTCACCTACGAACTGGCGGAAAGGCTCAAAGGAAGCGGCATAACCGTCAATTGCCTTCACCCCGGCGTGATCGGTACGAAGCTTTTAAAAGCGGGCTGGGGAATGGGTGGAAGCCCGGTTACGGAAGGCTCCAGAACTTCCGTTTATCTTGCCACAGCTTCAGAACTTTCTACCGTGACCGGTAAATACTTCAAAGACATGAAGCCAACGAAATCCTCACAAATTTCCTACGATGCCGAAACCGGAAAAAGGCTGTGGCAAATCAGCGAGCAATTAACCGGGACGGTTTATTAATCTTCAATAGCCGACCCGACACTCGTTAAAACTTCCTGAAACGGTTTAACATCAGCAGAAAACAAGAGATCGCTTATGAACATTGAGATCATAGGGGCTGAATCTTTAGGCGTAAGGGGGCTGTGCTGTTTTGTAAAAACCGGGGATAGAAAAATATTGATTGATCCGGGAATCGCCCTGGGCTATGTGAGACACAAGTTACTTCCTCATCCTGTGCAGATCGCTTTAGATGAAAAAGCCCAAAAGAGAATTATTGATCTCTGGAGCGAGTCCACGGATATCGTATTGAGCCATTTACACGGAGACCACGTTCCTTTAGCGGACGCTAATCCTTATCAACTGAATATTAACAGGCTGATCGGATTGAATACGCGGGTGAGTGTATGGGCTAAAGACCAATCCCATTTCTCCCCGACCGAGGAGAATCGGGCAAAAGCTCTTACTGCTATCCTGCACGTCGATCTGATTTCGGCAGAAGAAAAAAAAGACGGTCCCATGACCTTTTCCGGGCCGGTGCCTCATGGGGAGGAAAAAGATAGTTTAGAGACCGTCATAATGACGAGGATTGAAGAGGATGAAATATTTGTCCATGCCCCCGATATCCAGCTTTTGGATGATGAAACGGTTTCAAAGATCATTTCCTGGAAACCTGACATCGTCTTAGCTGGAGGGCCTCCTCTCTATTTGTCGCGGTTATCCGGGGATCAGATCAGAAGGGCATGGCAAAATGCGGAAAGGCTGTGCCGGGCAGTTGACCGCGTGATTCTTGATCACCATCTGATGAGAAGTCATGAAGGGCTCAAATGGTTAAAAACATTATCATCAAAAACAGGGAAACAGGTTATGTGCGCGGCTGATTTTATGCACAAACCCCGCCTGTTGCTTGAAGCTGATCGCGAGCGTTTATACAAAAAAATGCCTGTCCCGGACGGATGGCATGGAGACTATGAAACAGGAAAAGCTACGACTGACGATTATAAGAATGCATATCAGCTAATAAAATTTTAGCTTCAACTCCATCTTTCCTTCCAGTTTCGCCTTCAGTTTGTTAAGGAATGTCTCTTTGGATGGGATGTTAGAATTATTCCGGAAAGCCCTGAATAAATCATCAATGGTGGAGGATTCCATTCTTGTCTGAAAAAGCTCGTGCTTTTCTGGATGCTGTTTTATGTCATATATAACAAACACTGTCGAATGATCATCGTTGTATGCCATGCCATTGAGGTTGTAACGGTTCAGAAAGTCCTGATAAACTGGTTCCTGGACCACCCAATATATCTTGTGACCCCAGTTTTCCAGCACTATGCCTTTATTGAGGATTTGAGTAAACGAGCGCTTCCAAATATCCGCAAGATTTAGCCCGAATCCATAACTATTGCCCTCAATATCTTCTCCTTTCATACAGTCTTTAAGTCCCTGAACCAACTGGCCCGTACCTGTAATTTGGCCAGTTTGAAATTCGACGACTACAAAATCTTCAATGTCACTGCTGAACGGCTTATGTTTCACCATAACATAGTCGAACGTTCCTGTTTGAGATAACCCGATCTCGCTGAAAACAACCAGGTCGTTTCGTGTTTTGAAATAGTGATCAGCAATGTTTTTGAAGACTATATTGTTCTGCAGAAATCTTCTTGGACACAGCGCTATTATGTTATCGCCATATTGTACAGAGCACACTCCCATAGGATATTTGATGAGACGGCTTTGCTTATTGCATTTATCATCTGCAAAAGGGCACCAATGTTTTTTTCGGCCCTTTTTGGGTAGGTTTGAAACTTCCTTAAAAGGGTATCCAAATATTTCAGCCGGATGCTTTGCCATTGCAATCTTCTCCGATCAAACGTTTCCACTCTCTGCGAATGTTTTTTTCTCCGATTTCAGTTCCCAAAAACCATCCCAAGGCTGTTCCGCAATCTCGACAAAAGCTTTCGCTACTTGTGGTTTCAATCCGGGAGGGTTTAGACCACTTACGATATCCTCCATCGGCTGGATTTGGTCTCAAGACCAGGACCGTATCGTGTTTAAGAGATTTTAGCCCCATGATGTGAACAGAAATTGGGTTTTCGGAACACACAACATAGCGATTGACTAATGCGAAGCCTGCATTTTTTAGCGAGAGGGTCAATTCGGCCCATGCCTCAGGCTTCCAGTGGTGGAAGGTAAAGACTAACCGACCGTGCTCTTTTTTGAGAGCACGAAAACAGTTTTTCCAGATTTCACCAAGGACCTCTCCATATTTGCGCCCGTCTGAGGCACCACCTTCCGACCCTGCCGAGTCAAGCTGATCATAATGCCAATCTGCATCAAAGGGTAAGAACAGCCTTAACCAGACGCGGAAGAAATTAGATAGATCGCTATATTGTACGCTGTCAAAATAGGGTGGATCTGTAACCACGTAGTCTGCTGTTTCATCAGGTATCTTTACGGTTGCAGCGTTTCCCTGAAGTATAAGGAATTTACGTTCCCCGTTACCTA
>JAIOSR010000248.1 GCA_021107495.1 Desulfobacterales bacterium
ACATCACCCATACGGCCCGCTTTCACTGACAACACTCTTACTGGAAAGCAATAGCGTATAAGTTTAGTTGTCTATCTTTTTTGACAGGATGAACAGGATAAACTGGATTGGTTTAATCTTGTAAATCAAAACACACATCCTGTTAAGAGGATGATTTTGTAGGGGCGCTGCTTGCTGCGCCCGATAAGGACAGGCCAAGGCCTGCCCCAACCAAAAAAGCCAAGTTACAATTTATTGCCTGAATTATTGCAAAAGCTGAATATTGTTTAGGACGGGATTCATTAAGGATGTACAGGACATAAAAATCTTGTTTATCCTGTTATCCCGTCTAAAGATTTTTTAAAGTGAACTATAAACAATGGCCTTTTGCTTGACCGCTGAAGCCTAACTGAGGAATACGTGCACGCAGAAAATCGAAAACCCATGCTTGAAATGATTTTTAGCGGCCGAATGCTGGTGGCCCTTCTTATGGGCTTTGCCTGCGGCCTCCCCCTTCTTTTGACCATAAGTGTGTTGCAGGCATGGATGAAAGAAGTAGGGGTGGATCTGGCAGTAATCGGAATGATGGCCCTGGTGGGACTTCCTTATACCCTGAAGTTTTTATGGGCCCCTTTTCTGGATCGATTCACCCTGCCCTTTTTGGGCCGCAGGAGAGGATGGCTTCTGATTTTCCAGTTGACCCTGATTTTTTCAATCTCCGGTCTGGGTTTCACTGATCCGGCCAATAACCCATGGATGGTGGCATTCGCGGCATTTTTAGTGACCTTTTTCAGTGCATCACAGGATATTGTTGTGGATGCCTACCGAAGGGAAGATTTTCCTGATGAGGAATTAGGGCTTGCCTCTTCCCTGTATATTAACGGATACCGGGTGGGTATGCTGTTAGCTTCCGGAGGCGGTCTGATCATGGCGGACCACATGCCGTTTTCCTCTGTTTACCTTATCATGGCGGCATGCATGTTGCCTGGTCTTGTTACAACGCTCCTGGCCCATGAGCCGAAAATTACACACGGAACACCCAAGAGTATGCGAGAGGCCGTTTTCGATCCAATGGTTGAGTATTTCAGCCGGCAGGGCGCCATATGGGTTCTGGCCTTTATCCTTTTTTATAAAATAGGGGACACCATGGCCGGCGCCATGACTACGCCTTTTTACCTGGATATCGGGTTTTCAAAAACAGAGATCGGAACAGTCGTAAAGCTGTTCGGCTTCTGGGCAACAATTGCAGGTGCTCTGATAGGCGGGGTGCTTATGCTCCGCCTTGGAATAAACCGTTCTCTGTGGGTCTTTGGTTTTCTCCAGGCAATATCCACTGCGTGTTTTGCCATCTTGGCCCGGATAGGATACAGTGTTGCAGTACTTTCCGGTGTGATCGCCTTTGAAAACCTGAGCGGCGGAATGGGAACTGCCGCCTATGCAGCGTTCATGGCCAGCATTACAAACAAAAAATTTACGGCCACACAATACGCACTGCTCACAAGCCTCATGGGCATCCCAAGGGTCCTGGCCTCGGCCCCTACAGGCTTTTTGGCGAAAAACCTGGGATGGGAAACTTTTTTCATTGCCTGCACCCTGATTGCCGTTCCGGGAATGTTGCTCCTATTTAAAGTTGCCCCATGGAATTCAGGCCAGGCGGAAAAATTGGGGGATTCCTATGCGTGATACAGGTACATTTTTATGAATTGATTTGCTTTTTTCTCTTGTTTGGATATTATCCTAAAAGACCAGATTTTGAGACACCGTTGTACTGTCCGTGATCAGGATCAGTATGGTAAGGGAAGGGCTGGTCAAAAATACGGCGAACAAACAACATATTCGGAGTATCGAGGTGAAAACAAAAGTGTTCCTCAAAAACAATACGATTAAAGTAGGCCGAAACGATCCCTGCCCGTGCGGAAGCGGGCTTAAATACAAAAAATGCTGCCTCGGAAAGACAAACCCTGTACCCGGCAGCTACAAGGATTCGTACTATAAAAAGCACAAAATCCGCCTTAAGGAAAAGGCAGACATCGAAGGTATAAGGGCTGCCGGCCGTATTGCCATAGCCACCCTTGATCTGGTGGAATCTGAGATCAGGCCCGGCATGACCACGGATGAAATCAACACCCTGGTTCACGATTTTACCATTAAAAACGGTGCAATTCCCGCCCCTCTGAATTACCGAGGCTTTCCGAAAAGCGTTTGTGTCTCTATCAATGAGGTTATCTGTCATGGCATTCCCGGTGAAAGGGTTTTAAAAGATGGCGATCTCGTAAACGTGGATGTCACTCCTATCCTGAACGGGTATTATGCAGATACCAGCAAGACCTTTCTCTTAGGAACACCGGAAAGGGATACAAAAAGGATCGTGCGGGTCGCCCGGGAAAGCCTGAAAAAGGGCATGTCCATGGTCAAACCAGGGAACACCATAGGGGATATCGGTTGGGCAATCCTTAAATATGCGGAAGGGGAAGGGTGCTCGGTAGTCAGGGAATTCGTCGGGCATGGCGTAGGTTTTGATTTCCACGAACCACCCCAGGTACCCCATCACGGCAGGAAAGGAGAAGGGATTGCCATGGTTCCGGGTATGGTATTCACGATTGAGCCCATGATAAACCTGGGTGAGCGGGACCTTCTTATACTGGACGATAACTGGACCGCCGTGACCAAGGACGGATCCCTTTCCGCCCAGTTCGAACAAACCCTCCTTGTCACTGAAGACGGTTTTGATAGTCTGACGCCTTACGATTTATAATGGAAACGCAGTAACCACACAGGTTCAATGTTCCAGGTTCACGCCCGCCCTGGCGCGACACCATTGAAACATATTAAAACCCATGACATATTCCTAACTTTGAGACTCTATAATTAGACAGTGCAAAGTCAGGTCTGGGCCAGGGGTTCAATGGTTCTTTTCTGAAGAGTGGCCTGTTAAATTCAGGTTTTTCCTGAACCGATTGAGTGGTCTTAGCATGGACAATGGTTCATGGCTCTGGGTTGGAACCGTGAACCGTGAACCGGACAACCTGGGTAGTTACGAAATGGAAACAAAACCCGCATCCCGAAACCCGAAACCCGAAACTCGCAACCCCCTTTCTCAATTTGTTAAAAAGGCCAAAAATCTGGGATTCATAGCCGTGGGTTTTTCCCGGCCCGCGGCACCCCTGTTTTTCGACCGGTTCCAGGCATGGCTCGCCGCCGGCAAGCAGGGAGAAATGAACTGGATCGAAAGGCATTTGGAATTAAGGGAAAACCCCGGGAAACTGCTTGAGGGCTGCCGGGCAATAGTTACCTTAGCCTATCCCTATTCTTCAAGAAAGCCTTTCACACCTGATGGTTTTGCAGCGGCCAGATACACTGAACCCGGCAGGGCCGATTATCATGACCGGTTAAGGAAGTTGGCCAAAAAATTAGCTCAAAGCATTGTCGAGGATTATCCGGGAGCCAGGATAAGGGTCTGTGTTGATTCGGCC
>JAIOSR010000554.1 GCA_021107495.1 Desulfobacterales bacterium
CTCTGCTCTGGGAAATGAAAGAGAGGCCCGCAGATACCAGTCGCTTTCAAAGGAAACAACATAATGAACCGGCACATGCCCGAACCACCCCGGATCCATACGTATGAACTTCCCGGGGGTTGGACCGTCATGGTTGGAAAAACAGACCGGGATAACGACCGTCTGAGTATCAAGCTTGCCCATCCCGGTGACTGGTGGTTCCACGTCCACGGTATGCCGGGTAGCCATGTTATTCTCAAAACAAAGGAAAACGGTGAAGAGCCCGGAAGGGAAACCTTCAAAGCCGCCGCCGCCATTGCGGCCTATCACAGTAAGGCCCGCAAAGGCGGAATCGTGCCGGTTTCCTGCACTCTGGCACGTTACGTTACCAAACCGAGCGGGGCCAAACCCGGTACGGTGACTATCCGCAAGGAAAGGATCATCAAAGTCCGGCCGGCCCTTCCCGCGGCAAACACCCCTCTTTGAAACGCGGGGCTTGTATCCCCCGTGTCTTCTCACCGCATTTACCCACGGAAGGAAGATAAGGTCTGAACCGCGGTTGCTGATTCCTCTTGTCCTCTATGGCATATTGATATACAGTGGTTCATCCGGATAATGAGTACAGCTCAAGGCAACACCTGATTGCAAGGTTGAACCGGTCTTTTCTGAGTGACTGCTGGAAGGCCTTCCCATATGACAACTTCATGTTTGAATAGCTTTGCGGTACTCATTAACCGGATGATCCTATACAGTATCCTCTCTCTATAAACAAAAATGGCGGTAATTAACCTAAATCATAACAGGAGGTAAGACGTGAAGACATATAATACTATTATAGTTGAAAAACAGGATCCTGTGGGCATAATCACCATGAACAGGCCCGATAAATTAAACGCCATGAATCTGGAAATGAAGAATGAATTGTCTGATGCCCTGTCGGAAATGGAAGCTGACGACGACATCAGGGCCGTGATTCTGACCGGGGCCGGCAAGGCCTTCTCATCCGGCCATGACAACAAAGACCCTTTGGAGAATATGCCGGAATTCGCAAACCTCAAAGAAGAAGAGGTCCTCTTAAATCTTGACAAGCCCACCATTGCCGCCGTTCACGGATATACCTTAGGCGACGCCATGCAGCAGGCCCTGCTGTGCGATATCATCATTGCCTCGGAAAACACGGTCCTCGGGTTCATAGGTCCCAAAGTGAGAGCCCTTTGCTATGGGGCGTTTACGGTTTTGCCCACCATAGTGGGTCGCCACAAGGCCGCGGAACTGCTTTTAACATGCGACCAGATCAACGCGGAAGAGGGTTACAGGATCGGGTTGGTGAACAAAGTAGTGCCTCATGATGAACTTATTTCGGCCGCGGTTGAAATGGCAAAAAAGATCGCCCAGTGGCCGGCGGTCTCTATCAAGTATACAAAAAGGGCACTGCGCACGACATTGGCGAACGAGACACACAAGCAAGCACTTAACGAAGGATGGCCTTTGGTTCTGGGAGCCATGGACGATCAAAAATAGATAAAGCTCCCCTGCTCCGCTTTCGACAAATTTCTTGTCTCTGAAACTTTCCATTCACTTCTATCCTGTCTTTAGCCTTTAGACGGGCCAGACCGGAAAAACCTTAACGCAAAAAACCTAAAAAACTCATGACAAAGTATCGTTAACCTGAACCCCAAGTCTATCCGGCATTCAAAAGCGAAAGATGGGGCTCATTCAGGAACTAAATTGACAATGGGGGTGATAAGAATTAGAGTAACGTATTAATTAATTTAAGGAAACCTGCCCACTCTAATGACCTCAGATACCACGCACCGGGATCATTCTCCTGCTCATGACACCTACAAATGGAAAGCCCTCCTCACGGTAGCCCTCGGAACCATGATGGCTACCATGGACGCGAGCATCACGAACATCGCATTTCCCGTCCTTACCAAGGTCTTTAAAGCAGACCTTACCACCGTGGTGTGGGTCACGGTGGCCTATGTCCTGGTCAGCACCAGTTCCATGCTGATTATAGGCAAGATAGGCGATCTCACGGGCCGGAAAAGGATCTATGCCATCGGCATGGGTATATTCACCCTTGGGCTACTGGCCTGTTCCATGGCTAACACAATAGAACAATTGATCTTTTTCAGGAGCCTCCAGGCCGTCGGAGCGGCCATGACCGTATCCACCAGTACCGCCATTGTCACAGAGGCCTTTCCCAAAAACGAAGTGGGGAGAGGAATCGGGTTCCTGGGGATATCCGTCTCCGTAGGCTTTATTATAGGCCCGATTCTCGGAGGATTCCTTCTGGACTGGCTGGATTGGCGATCTATCTTTTACGTGCGGGCACCGGTAGGCCTTGCAGGTTTTATCCTGGCCCTTTTTCTCCTCAAGATGGACCAGGTACGAAAAAGAGGTATCAAGCTGGATCTGATGGGTACCCTGACCTCTTCCGCGGGAATCTTCCTGTTCGTGTTCGGCGTCAGCCAGATCCGGCAATACGGCCTCTCATCGCCACTGGTGCACCTGCTTGTGGGTCTTGGCCTGGTTTTCATAACCATGTTTATTCTAATAGAAAGACAGGCTAAGGACCCCATAGTGGATCTGGCCCTTTTTAAGAATAAGGTCTTTTCCAGCGCCATGTGGGCCCTGCTCCTGACCTTTGTGGCGGCCCCGCCTTACATCCTGGTCATGCCATTTTATTTGATCCAGGGCCGTTTAATGAATCCCTCCCAGGCCGGCATGTTGATGGCCGTGACATCCGTGGTCACGATGGTAATAGGGCCTTTGAGCGGGTCCCTCTCGGACCGATACGGGCCCTTCAGATTTTCGGCAATAGGGGCAGGGGCTATAGGTGCCTCCTACTGCCTGATGTTCGCCTTTGATGTCAATACACCATTGACGTTTGTTATTCCGGTTCTTTTACTGCTGGGTATAGGTATAGGGAGCTTTCATCCTTCAAACAACAGTATTATTATTATGGGCTCTGTGAGCAGGGCCCGCCTGGGTACGGCCTCGGCCCTGATTGCCACCCAGCGTCAGGTTGGAATAGCCGTGGGTATGGCTGTTACCAGTACCTTTTTTTCCGCAAGAATCATCGTCCACAAGGCCACTCTTCATCTGGAAGGTGTTTGCGATACTTCAGCCGAGTCCCTTTCTATTCCTCCGGCATTTCATGATGTCCTTATCTTAGCGGTCTCTCTTCAGATTATTGTTTTTCTACTCTGCTTTGTCAGGGGAAGGAAGACCACTTCCCGGGCCGGGAGAGTTATAAAAGGAGAAGGGTAAATAGTAGAACAAATATGATTTCATTATATGATGAATCATATTAATTAGGAGATTAAATCAAATATGGATAAGTCTAAAGAGGAAATAATAGAAAGAGCTTACGAACTGGGGGAGAAATATGAACAGGAGCGTACCGGGTGTGCACAGACTGCCATTGCCGGTATATTTGACGCTATAGGTGTCAAAAACGATGACGTATTCAAATCAGCCAGTGGTTTGGCCGACGGACTGGGATTGAGCGGAAATGGAACATGTGGAGCCCTGATTGGCGGTGCGATGGTGATCGGTTACATGTTCGGCAGGGAGCGTAAGGATTTCAAAGATATGTTAAAACCGATGAAGTCTTATCTTCTTGCAAAAAAGTTACACGACGCATTCTTAGATGAATACGGCACCTGCAGATGTCATGACCTTCAATATTCATTGATGGGCAGGACGTTCAATCTCTTGGATAAAAATGAGTTCCAGGAGGCCATAGAATTCGGTATGATAAGGCATTGCTCAAAGGTAGTGGGAACCGCCGCAAAGCTTTCAACCATGATCATTTTAGAAGAATGGGAGGAAATAAAAACAAGGGTTTAGAACTTCCACTTTGACATGTAAGGAACGATGAAGAACTGAATTATAAGGAGGAATGATGCGACTACACCATGCTGCGCTGGTTTCGAGTTCAGAGTCCCATGCGGACAGATTTTATGAGGACATACTGAAACTGAGGAAAATAAAAACCGCCTTATTAAAAAGCGATTTGGCCTTAAGCCTCTTTGGAATAGATGCCGAGTGCTCATTGATTCTTTACGGAAATGAGAACTTCGCAATTGAAGTCTTTGTTCCTAACCGGGTTCCATCTAAAAAAGAACCTTTTACTCACCTCTGCCTTGAGGTAGATGACAGGGAGGAGTTCCTGGCAAATTGTCGATCGGCGGGTCTAAAGATAAAACTTGTTCCCAGGGGAGACTCACAAATCTGCTTTGTTCGGGATTTTGACGGCAACCAGTTTGAGATCAAACAGGCGACAAGTTGACACCTGCCAAATTTTGCCTCATTATATAAGGGTTGTTACTGAGAAAAAATTACGACTGAAACCGGACCCTCCACAACCAGGTATACTTTAAAACGAACCTCAATAAAAACCCGTTCACTTAAAACCAAAATCAGAAACTGGAGGAGAAATCAGCCGATGAATGAGAAGAGATCCCCCGATTATGAGACATTGAAAAAAAGGGTGAACGAATTAGCCGACGGGCCGGAAAACAGAGGGGCCATTGAAGAAAGATTGAAACGGCTTTCAGAACAAGGGATTCCCAGGAAAAAAATTGATCCGGATGAAATTATCAATAATAAGGAGCAGGTTCTGGATCAAGTACAAAAAATGGCCGAAGCATACGAACAGGTAAGTCAGAGTTGTGCCAAAAGTTCTGCCCTGGCAGTTATGGAGGAGTTCGGATTAGGAAATATTAATGTCGTCACAGCACTCTCCCCCTTCCCGGGCATTGCCCTGACCGGGGAGACCTGCGGGGGGGTAACGGGAGGAATGGCCGCCCTTGCCCTCTATTTTGGGCGGGACGACCTCCTGGACTTAGGCACCAATGCCAAAGTCTACGGAAAATGTCGTAAGTTTATTCAGAGTTTCATAACGGAGATGGGAACTACCAAGTGCAGAGAAATCCATGAGGATGTCATTTTCGGGCAATATCATGAAACCGCCGACCCCAATGAAGGTTATCCTGCTTTTATCCGGGACAAAGGGTTTGAGAAATGCGGATTGCCCCCGGGAATAGGCGCCCGAATCGCTGCCCGGATCATTATCGAAGACATGGAAAAGAAAAAATCAGTTTAATCCTCATAAGTTTTTTCTTGTATCAGAACTCGGTGCGCTTGGCTCACAACCTGTTAACTTACCCCTGTGGTTATCAAGCCTCATTTCAGATATTTTGTTCAACCATTAACATAAAGGAGGATCATCATGAACGGAAAAGAGCTACCAAGCCGTCCTTATGGCCATGACAACTCTTGGACATCCCAGGGCGGCAGCAGGATGGAAATGGGTTAATTCGGCATTGGAAAGATCTGACTGAAAATCCATTTACAAAGGGCTAAAGTGTTACAGGTTTTTGACCTTATTTCTTAAAACTGGGAGGGGAAAGTGATGCAGGATGAAATGCAGACGGTACAAAAAATTCTCGGCATAGTTATCGATTTTTTTGTAAATTACAGTTTCCAGGTTGTCGCAGCGGTATTCATTCTTATCGCCGGTTTTATAGTTGCCCGGTCAGTGGCTTCGTTTTTGATGAAACGTTTTGAGAGGAAAAATTTCGACATTACCCTGTCAAAATTCACTATCGGCGCATTAAAGATCACCATCATCTCCTTCGCGATCATTATTGCCCTCGGTAAGTTTGGTATTACCATAGCGCCATTTGTAGCAGCCCTGGCTGCTATGGCCTTTGGTGCAAGTTTTGCGATCCAGGGGCCGCTCTCAAACTATGGAGCGGGTCTTGTAATTATTCTCACCCGGCCGTTCGTTGTCGGCAACACAATCAGTGTTGCAGGGACCAGCGGTGTCGTCGAGGAAATCAAGCTCGGCGCGACGATCCTGACAGACGAAGACGGGGTGACAATCACCATACCCAACAAGCATGTCGTGGGCGAGATCCTCCATAACTCGGAAGAGAGAAAAATTGTGGAAAAAGTCGTGGGGATCAGTTATGGAAGCGACCCGGAAAAGGCCATCGGAATAGTAAAAAAGGCTTTGGACGGTTTTCAGGAAATTTCCAAAGAGCCTGACCCTCAGGTCGGAATTCAGGAATTTGCTGATTCTTCAATCAATATTGGTTTCCGTTACTGGGTGCCTACAAAGAGTTATTTTCAGACGCTTTACAGGGTAAATTTTGCAATCTACAAGGGCCTGAAAGAGGGAAGTATTGAGATTCCTTTTCCACAAAGAGACGTTCATGTGGTTTCGTCATCAGGGCAATCCTTGTCGCCGACTCAGTAAATTACAGATCATTTTATAAATATTAAAGAGTTATTGAAAAAAGGGATTTGATTTTTGTTCCCTGTCTATGGTGCTCGCAGGGCCATGGCCGGGATATATGCGCAAATTCCCGTCAAGGGATAAAACCTTTGACCGGACCCCTTCAATCAGGGCCCGGTGGTCGCCTCCGGGAAAATCGGTTCTCCCTATGGAACCCGCGAAAATCGAATCCCCCGTAAACACGGCACCGGGAGTTTGATAACAGACCCCGCCGGGAGAATGCCCCGGGGTATGAAGGACTTTTATGGTGTATGTGCCTAATTGGAGTTCCTCTCCTTCGTTCACCCGGGCATCGGGAGGAAATCCGAGGCCCGATATATCGAGCGGATGGATATAAACCGGGGCCCCTGTGATCTTCCTCAATTCGCCGGCCCCTCCCACATGGTCGATGTGGCCATGGGTTATGAGGATATATCTTATCTTGAGGCCGGTTTCCGTTATAGCATTGACGATTCGAAACACCTCGTCACCGGGATCAATAACAAGTCCGTCCATTGTCTTTTTGCATCCAAGGATGTAGCAATTTGACTGGTATGGGCCGAC
>JAIOSR010000323.1 GCA_021107495.1 Desulfobacterales bacterium
AATATCTTCCAATTTCTTAAACAGATAGAGATGGATTGGCGTGTCAATGACCCCATTTGGCCTTGGCATCAGGGATTCCGCCTTTGCCGGACTTGGCATCTTGCAGTAGTAAACGTAGACCTTGAGAGCAAGATCGAGAACCTTTGCAGCATGACCATATGATGAAGGTTCCTCGGTCTTCGCCAACCTGATAGTTTTGACAAACCATTGGCAGAAGTCGCTGTGCATCTTGCTGAAGTCTTGACCTGAACCGATCCGGTCAAGACCTTCACATAAAGCTGCCAGTTTCTCTTTGATGAGATCGGCTGAACGTTCTTGAAACAATGGCGTCATGGTACTAACGCCGACTGCCATATTGATGATGTTTTGCTTCTTTGCTTTTTCTGCCAGCTTCAGAGCATTCATTTGGTCACCTGTGTTCTTGAGTATCTTTTTCCTTCTTTTCCTAAGTGCTGATTTAATGAATGGAATGTAAGCATTACTCTTCCCTGGCCTGATACACGAGATCGGCCGCGAATGACAGTGAAGCTGTTTCCTCGTCCGCCGTATTGAGTCGTCAGCTCAGATCCTTCCACCAATGATCGATATAGCTGTCAGATAAGTAGCTCTCAACTAATTCTCGCCATTTCTCCTTCGTCGATACCCATTGCTCCTGCTTGAAAGGCAGTTCCCTAAGGAATTTGCGCGCCCTATCCGCCATAAATTCTTCACCGGTGGAGGAGAAATGCTCTTTGTCTCCAATTAAAAATTTCTCACTTTCCTTGGACCCTTCTTTCGTCCCCCACTTCCTGATAAGAAAATCAACATTCCCTCTAAGCATCAAAGCAAGCCCGGTTCCTTTCAATTTATCATGTGAATACTTTGATAGTTTTTTTACAAATGCATTGTGAAGTTCTTCCATATTTGTTGTGTCAATATCATCAAAGCCAAGGTTAAAGAATATAACAAACTCCACTATCGATTGGCGTTGTGAAATCGGCAGAGACATGTACCATTCGATGAATTTTTCCAACGGTGATTCCAAAACTATTCCTCTAAAAATGCCGGCACACAACCAGGGGCAAAAGCTTGCATTTCCCGTTCAAGATGTCCCGGCGTCTATTTCTTCCGGTATGGACTTCCCACCAGCCATTAATTCATCGATTTCACCACTGTTCAACGTCTCTTTCTCCAAGAGGGCATTAGCCATATTGTGAAGGGTATCCTCGTTATTCTTAATGAGCCGTACCGCCTTTTTGTAGGCCCCGACTACGATATCCCTGACTTCTTCGTCAATCTTTTGTGCCGTCAATTCACTGTAATCCCTGTGCTGGGTGAACTCCCTGCCAAGGAATATCGGACCTTCCCTTTTGCCAAAGGTAAGGGGGCCCAGTTCTTCGCTCATACCGTATTCACAGACCATCTTTCTTGCCAGCTCAGACGCCTTTTTAATATCGTTCTCCGCCCCGGTGGTTTGAATCTTTAACACAAGCTCCTCTGCCGCCCTGCCACCCATTGATATACATATATTACTCACCAAATAATCTTTGGGGTATGTGTGTTTTTCATCCACGGGTAGCTGCTGGGTCAGACCAAGGGATCGACCCCGGGGAATGATGGTTACTTTGTGAATGGGATCCGTACCGGGAAGAAGCCTGGCCACAAGGGTATGCCCTGCCTCATGATAGGCAGTCGTCTTTTTCTCTTCATCACTGATGATCATACTTTTCCGCTCAGCTCCCATCATGACCTTGTCCTTGGAGTCTTCAAAGTCGACCATCTCCAACCTGTCCTTTCCGCGTCTGGCTGCCATTAGCGCGGCCTCATTCACCATATTTTCAATGTCAGCACCCGTAAACCCGGGGGTCCCTCTCGCAAGGACATCGAGATCAACATCATTTGACAGGGGTGTTTTCCTGACATGGACTTTCAGAATTCCCACCCTCCCCATTATGTCGGGGACAGGGACAACTACCTGTCTGTCGAATCGTCCGGGTCTCAATAGAGCGGGATCAAGCACATCGGGTCTGTTTGTCGCTGATATCAAAATGACGCCCTCATTGGATTCAAATCCGTCCATCTCCACAAGAAGCTGGTTGAGGGTCTGTTCTTTTTCATCGTGTCCACCGCCCAAACCGGCACCCCTGTGTCGACCAACCGCATCTATCTCATCCATAAATATGATGCAGGGAGCATTTTTTTTGCCCTGCTTAAAGAGGTCTCTGACCCTTGAAGCGCCGACACCTACAAACATCTCTACAAAATCCGATCCGCTTATGCTGTAAAAAGGAACATCCGCCACACCGGCTATTGCCCTTGCCAGTAACGTCTTACCTGTGCCTGGAACTCCCACAAGAAGAACACCTTTAGGTATTCTTCCCCCTAATCGGGTGAATTTTCCAGGCTCGCGAAGAAAATCGACGATTTCCTGTAATTCCTCCCTGGCCTCATCAATTCCTGCGACATCTTCAAATGTGACCTTCCCCCGCGAGTCCGACATGAGATGTGCCTGGCTTTTTCCAAAGGATAGTGGATTTCCATTGCCACCCTGCATCCGGCGCATGAAAAATATCCAGACACCGACCAGCAAAAGCATCGGGACCCAGGAGAGGAACACCCGGGACCATGAGGAGCCGTTTTCGGGTTTTGCCGATATTTTAACCCCTTTGCTCTTGAGCAACTGAATAAGTTCAGGATCTTTTGGGGCGAATGTATAAAAAGATCCTTGCGCGCTCAGGCCTGATATGTTGTCCCCCTGTATAGTGACCTGGCTGACACTTTCGCTCTCAACCATGCTTAAAAAATCACTGTAACCGATAGAGACGCTGTTTCCTGGCTGGTTGAAT
>JAIOSR010000064.1 GCA_021107495.1 Desulfobacterales bacterium
AGTTTAAAAGACCATTGCAAATGTTCTTGCTGAAAATAAATTAAACTGGAGGCTAAGGATTTCGGTTTTTCTATTCAGCTCATCTTCCGCAGCAAAGCACTCATAGCATTAAATCTCTCTTCATCCTGATAGCATCCCCTTTCATTCCTCAGTCTCCTATTCCACGCTCCTTTGAAATAGTTGTAGTCCAATTCTGGGTGCATCTTGAAGAAAGAAGGTGATAATTAGAACTTGGCAATAATTTCCAAAGATGAATTGTTTGTGGAGGTGATAACCAGCCAACCAAACTCAACCGGGATTTAAAGAAAAAATGTCGCTATGAAGAGAGTAACCTTTGCAGTATCCGGTTTGTATGCCTCGCCAATCAAGAATAGATGCGCCGGGTGCGCTTCATCATACTATTGCCAGAGGTATAGAAAGCAAAAGAATATTTGTTTGACTTTCAGTTTGTCTTACAACTATGAATAAAAACTTTTTGAGGGAATAAATGAAAAACCATTTGAAATTTTTCAATGTATTATTGGTATTATTTGTTAAAAAGAAAGGGGGAAACTAATGAATAAAAACTATGCCTTATTTTTAAAATTATTTTTATCAGCCTGTGTGATTATTTTTGTAAGCGGTTGCTCAACTTCAATGAAATTACGCTACGTAAAGCCACCTTTAAAAAAAATGAATAAAGGAGTAATTTATGTAGTTGTTGATGACCAGCGTTCTCCTGAAAAAGGAGGTAATGACCCAACGCGTGTTGGGACAATAAGGAATACGTTTGGTATGCCCTTTCCTTTAAAATCAAATGTCGATAGAGAACCATCAAAGGTTATAAAGGAATTGGTTTCTGATTGTTTGAAGGCAGCAGGATATAGAATTTCAGGGCAGCCAGATAGTGCACCTCAGCTGCATGTGGTGCTTCAAAAGTTTTGGAGCGATGGCTATCAGCACAGCAGAATATGGACGAAAATACCAGTGGAATTAAAAAAAGATGCGCATTCTCAACCTGTTTGGAAACACATATTTGAATCCAATATTGGTGTAACATGGACGGCTGGATACGGTCCATTTAATAAAGGTATTAACAGAATGTTAGAAGAGGTGAAGAATAAGATGATTACCGAGTTTAAGAATCCAAAATTTAATAAAAGTCTAAAATCTTTGTGATCATCTCAAACACGAACGGGGTCAGGCCTGCGGCCATTTTGCAGCTTATTAGGGGTTAGGTGCTTTTTTCAAGATCCATCTGGTTTTAAAATATATGAAAGACTTTTGTGATTTAAAAGAACCATAATAATAAAAACTTGATTCCGGAAAAAGGAGACGCCTCATGAAGACTCTTGTAACTGGTGCAAACGGTCACCTGGGATTTAATTTGGTCAAAGAATTGCTGAAAAAAGAGCATACGGTGCGGGGGAGCATCCGCTCCTTGAAAGACACCAAAAACGTGCAGCGGCTTAAATCCCTTGGTGATGTGAAAATTGTGGAAGCACGCCTAGACCGACCGGACCAGCTCACGGCTGCCATGGAGGGGATCGATGTATTATTTCATGCGGCTGCGGTATATTCGTACACAGAACCTAACAGGGAACAGGAAATTATTGATGCCTCGTTAAAAGGAATTAAAAATACCTTTTATGCGGCTTACGAGGCCAAGGTTAAAAAAATCGTATTAACTTCTTCCGTTGTCACCCTTCCATTTACACTTCCCGATGCGTCCCCTGCAGATGAAAACGATTGGACAAACGACACAAGGGTCCCCTACCTTAAGGCAAAAACTGAAGGTGAGAAACTGGCATGGGATATTGCCAAGGACAAAAAGTTGGATATGGTATCTGTTCTGCCCGGTGGTATAGGGGGACCAGGGTTTGCGAAAAATACGCCGACCATCGATATTATTGAAGCGATGATGATGGGCGCCATGAGGATGGGTGTAATACAGACGAATTTCCCTTATGTTGATGTCAGAGATGTTGTATCTGCTCATATCCTTGCCGGAGAAAAAGACTGTGAGGGACGGTTTATTGCCTGTAGTAATCCATCCCCGACGTTTAGAGATATTATTGAAACCATGCACAGAATTGATACTAAAATACCATTGCCACTCATGACCCTGCCTAATTTTATGATGGGAGCCATGGGCTTTTTTGACAAATTCAACCGTCTGGTACTGGGTACACCCTTAATTGTTGCACCGGAACTCATGGCAACCATGAAAGGAAAATCATTGAATTTCAGTAACCAACGGATCAAGGATACCCTGGGTTGGCAGCAGCAATTTTCACTTGAACAAAGTCTGTCCGACACGATAGATGAGATCAAAAAACTAAAAAACCAGAACTGATAGGCCCTTGAATGGATTGGGGATTCTCGAAAGCTGCTGCTATCAAATACGGACTGGTAGTTTAAGAAAAACTAACACCTAATGAATAAGGTTAGATTGTGAGAGCGAAGCGAACCACAATCTGAACCGTTTGTTGGACAAGCCCGGTATAGCGTATAGAAAATATCTTTTTAGGAGGTAAGCCTGGATTAAGCGAGGAAATTGACTAACAGGTGGTAATTTAGGTGGTAATTTGATTTAATGTGATTATCCTGAGCTGATTTTAGGTGCAAGACAGTTTTTATATCTAAAAACAGCCATTTTTTTACGTAAGTATCCATTGCCGGTAGATTCGGTTTTTTTGCTGCCATTCTTTTTCGTTTGGGTTCCGGGTTCCGGGACGTTCCTTGGTTCCGGGACGTTCCTTGATAAATTGATATGTCGATTAAATTATGAGAGATCTGGGATGTTTAATCAATATAACAAGGAACGTTATATATTAAAACATCAAATGGTTATACCTCTGAGAGTACCTATGATATAGCAGAGAAATTCGCACCGC
>JAIOSR010000091.1 GCA_021107495.1 Desulfobacterales bacterium
CCTCATCATATGACTTCAACCAAGGCTTGCCGTCATAATCCCCCATCATCATTCCTCCTTTTTACGGAATTTGATATCCGGTTTCGCGTCACCGCCTGTTTGTATAGCCCCCTATCTTTAATGTGCAATATCATATGGAAAAAGGCGGGAAAGGTCAAATTGCGGCTAATTCCCTGGAAACATCATCATGTCAAAGTTGTGTTTCCGTAGTAAGAATATATGCAATATTGATGGGTTAATTCCGGTATGCCCGGCTTTTACAAAGGCAGGGTTTAGAAAGAAAGGGGGGACCGTTGGGCCAAAGCGGTTCGGACACAGGAACTACTGCCACTGAACCTGCTTTTGTCAAAGCCCACGGTCCCCTCCATGGATTCACTCTAAGCTTTCAACTCATTCTACCGTGATTTTGTCAGCATTCAGTTCGAATGTCTTTTGGCCGATCCCCTTAACCTTCGTGATATCTTCGGGTTTTTCAAATGGGCCGTTTTTTTCTCTATAGGCCACAATCCGTTCCGCATATTTTTGACCTATCTTTTTGAGCTTAGTAAGCTCCGTTACTGAAGCCTTGTTTATGTTGACTTTATCCGCCTGCTCCGCCAATGCCACCGGAACCATTGCCATTACCACCGAAACAACGACTGCCAGTACGAAAAATCTTCTCACATTTTTCATCTTCATACCTCCATGTTTTGGGTTTCAGGGTCAACTTCCGCCTCCTAATGATTTGTGTTGAAACCGGGCCCGGTTCAACTCACATTTACTCACACTCAAGTTACGTGCCAAAATCCGGTTTTTCCCCGCCGAATGTAATTTTGGCAAACGCCTTCCCTGTAGCGTGTTCCTAAAACTCCTATTTTACAGTCGTTTCCGGACATCATCCCGAAATGGGCTTCTAATTGAAATTCTGAGGATCCATTTAAGGAAAAGCGTCCTGATGGAAGGGGAAAATAGCTGATATGCCCAAAAAAATGTGCACGTGCACATTTTTTTGGGCATTAGGCTTTTAATCATTCGGTCAGACATGGCTCATTTTAAATCATAATAGGCAACAATAACCTTTTAAACGAATCTTGAACTTACTTTATTGATAGAATTGTCCATTGACTAAATTATAGTCACTTGATATATTTTTGTTATATTAAATTTTTTTCGTTTTAAAGTTACAGGCAAAGCCGCCGATAATATATGATAAAGCATGATAAAAGAAGATCGGTTAATACTATACAAATCAAATAAGGTTCTATGGAACCCGGTAGGATTGGACGAGGAAGAAATCCTGATCGTTTATGAAGCGGATGAAACAAAGATCTATATCATTTCCGGCGGAACCGGTGCGGCAATCTGGTCCCGGATAGACGGTAAGACCTCGGTTGAAGAAATTCAAAATGAAATGGCGGAGCATGCCCGAATCAGCACAGAGGAAGCCTCGAAAATGCTGCGCCTTTTTCTTGCTGACCTGGAGGAAAATGATTTGATTCAAAAATCGCCTCCTTCGTCCATGGCAGCCGAAACAGAGGACCCACCCATATCCTGGCCCAAAACCTTTTCGCCACCCGTGTTTTCTCCGTTTCACCCCGAGACGTTTGTTTCCTCGAATCTTGTGGCCCTGGGCTCGTTTCAGGGAGGGCAGAATAATGCAGGTGGATCAGGGTTGTGCACCGGCGGCCCGGGCGGCCTGAATGACGTGGGAGGCAGTGTACCGTGTCATGCCGCCCCCGGGGAGGGCTACGGGTTTTTCAATTTTGGGTGGTTTGGAAATCCGTGTTCTTCTTAGAGCAGAAGACAAAGCCCGATAAAATGGGTCCAACAAATACAGGTTTTTACAAAGGCTTGAAACAGTTGGTTCCGATTCCCGACTGCAACAACCACAAATTTGCATTGATTAGGGGAACAAAAAGCGCCTTTTTGCTATCCAGCCAGTTCTATGAATTGCTCAAAAATCCGGTTCGTGAAGGAACCGAAACCCCTGCCCTGATAGCCCCTGAAGTAAATAGACTCAAGACACTCGGCTTCTGGCCTGAAAACATAATACGGCACGAGATATCCGAAAAGTATATCAGCATAAGTCTCCACCTCATTCACGGTTGCAATCTTGCCTGTACCTACTGCAATGTGCAGCAGGGTACCTACGGAGAACCTCTTTCACTGATGGAGGACTCAACCGCTTATGCAGCCATAGATTATCTTGCACGTATACGTAACGGAAGGTTTCCCAGGTTGATCTTTTATGGAGGAGAACCCCTTCTGAACTGGAAGGTCCTGACCCGTGCGGCCAAGAAAATGACATCACTTTTTCCCGAACGGTCGATTGAAATTGTAACGAACGGGACCTTGATTGACCGTGAGCGCGCTCAATTTCTGGCTGACTATGATGTCTTCACAATTTTGAGCATGGACGGCCCGAAAGAGGTGCATGACCGAAACCGGCCGATGAAGACAGGGGAATCAAGTTATGAAAAGGCAAAGGAAGGCCTTGAGTATCTTAAGGAGGCGGGCGTGCGGTTTCAAATCCGCGCGACATGGGCCCCTCAATATGCCTGTTATGATGATGTACTGGTTCATTTGTGCGGGCTCGCAGGAAACAGTCGCCGGGTGACCCTGGCAATTGAATTTGATAAGGCCGGGACCAAAACCATTGAGGAATATAATGATATTTTGTCTGACAAATACCGGCAGGCTGAAGAGCGTAGGGCTGAACTGCCGAATACTATTTACCAGTATCTTGATCAGACATTGAGGGCGGATTGGGCCCCTGTTCCGCGTTGCGAGGCAGGTCATGCGGGATTTTCCATTACGCCCCAGGGCGATATATATCCCTGTCAGGTCTCGGTCAGCAAGAAAAAATTCAAACTCGGAAACGTCTGGGGCGGTATCAATGAACAAGGCAAAGAAAAGCAGAAAGAATTCCTCGAATCCTCATTTTCCATGTGTGAGCGATGCTGGGCTAACACGTATTGTTCAGGCCCATGCCGGTATGCCAAACCCCTCCCGGACAATTGGCCTTACTGTAAAACAGTCAAATTGCACATAATGGAAGCCCTGAAATTTATTGCCAGGACACCGTCCCGGGACCTGTTGATGACCTATCAACAGCCGGAGATTTCAGGGGAACAGTTTAAGGCATTTGAACAAGGATGCGCATTAAGAGATATCCTTTGGAAACACAACCACCATATAAAACCCCTTTCCCTGTGCCCCCAAAACGGGATCAGCACATAAAAGAGTTTGGGTTTTTCCTGTCCGGCGAGGCCCTGATAATGAGAACGAACCGGCCGGAAATGGCGGAGATCCTCTCTTATTATCTGGCATTGCCCTCCCTTGTTGATCCTTCAGAACTAAAGGGCAGGAGCCCCCACTTTTTCGAACTGTTTGTTCGGGAACCTATAAAGGAAGACAATGCTGAATCCATATCTTCAAGCCTGGTTGAGGCGATACACAAACTCGCAGTAGCGTTGAATCACAGGTTCCTTTTTATCCATGGTTGTGCGTTTTCACATAAAAACGAGACGACAATCTTTTGCGGCGCGAGCGGGTCCGGCAAAACCACACTTTCCATAGTGGCCGATCATCTCGGGTATCCTGTGCTTGGTGAAGACATTGTTGTAGTTGACTGGAAAGAGAGAAGCGTCTACCCCATTCTGATACCTTTTAAGCCAAGACCCTTTACAAGACGTTTACTTGAAAGATGGTATGTATCAAAAGATAAGACATGGGAAGAAAAGGCCCCTTTCAGACCCGTGAAGGTGGAGACCGGTCTGCCACTGCAAAGGCTTTTCTTTTCGGGTGCCGGAAAGCGATCAAACCTGGTTTCTATCTTTGAGTCAACCTTTGGACACGATGTGTTAGAGCCGGATATTCTGGCCCGGCAGATCGCGCGGTCTCTGTCCGATTGCAGGATCAAAAGATGTCCCAGGGTGAGGATCCCACCTGAAATCAGTGAAGCTGAGATGTCAGAGGTGTTCAGGATATGGATGGAATCAACAAAAATGGAATGTCCGAAGGAGATCTTCGGAAAATCATCCTGAGACATATTGAAAAGACACACGGGAACATCAAGCTTCGTGATTCGGATGATCCGGACGGCATAAGGTTGATACCTTTCAAGGGGACCAGCATGTTACCCGGTCTGAAGGAAGGTGATATCCTGGCTGTTTTGCCCCCCAAAGAAACTGCTCCGAAGGTCGGTGAAATCATATTGACAGAAAAGGACGAAAAGGCGTTTATTGCCCACAGGGTCATCGGTTTTGACAGGAGCGGGACTTTCGCACGAACCCGCGGTGACAGCCGATTATTCAGAGACAGGTTATGGCACCCACGATGCGCTTACGGCCTTGTGATTGCCGTGTTGCGCGACAACAGCCTTATGAGTGTCCCTCCTCCACCCGGCGTTATCAGAAGATATTTAATTATTGGCAAATTTATATTTTCCGCCATAGCAAGGCGTTTGACGGGTCGAAGACCGCTGGTCGCCCGCCATTGATGGACTCATAAAAAGTCCATCAATCCCGCAATATTTTTTGATAACGATTTTAGATCTCCGGTCCTGACAACCGTATCTTGATGAGATGAGATCTCGATTTTCCCGGAAGTGATGATGGGAAAATCAAATATCGCTTACAGTGATCCATCCAGCTCATCGGCAACGGGCGTTTTACATGATCTGCAACGTTGTGCACCTCTGAAAAGAGGTTTGCCGCACGACGGGCAGTGATAGCGTGTGCATTCCGACCGCGCCCATTCCACACTGCCCTTCTAATCACCGTGCTCGGCTACCTTGTCTCTCCATATGGGAATCGTCCTTTTCATAACCCTTACACCGGTAGCAAAAAAGAAATTTTCTATCATACTGCATGGCCATTCCTCACATTGATGGCAGGAGTAGTATCCTTTTGATCTTACGCAATCTCTTATTGTGCATGACTTGCAAAAGCCATAGAGCATTTTAGGGGGATCAGGCTGCATGCAACCCAGACATGCTGTTTCTTCGGGTTTTGTTCCATAAAGGTTCCCCATAACCGCCCTGAATTTTTCATTTCCGTCCCTATTTGCGATATAAACCCCACATGTACCGCAATATAACCCGCATGGCGCCATCAAATCCTTGTTCCTGATTTCTTCTTCTGTCCATCCTTCCATTTTCATTTTCCTTTTAGTTATTTAGTGCTCGCATACCTCAGGCCTCAGCCCCACACCCCCTTGGAGCTCCTGACCTAAGGAGCATAGCGGGTAAGGTTCAGGTACAATCTGTGGTTGGGCTTTCTAAAACTTTGAGTTCATTTTTTACTGCCTGGTATCGGATCTCCCGAGTCACGCTCAGCAACAGCCTGTTTAAAGCCTACTTCTTCCGTACGTTTCTTAAACCAAACGCCTTCAGGACTATGCCTGGTTATGCCATCAAATAGGGTTGCGATTAACTGGGTATTGGCTAAACCCATATTTTCATAAGCCTGATTGACCATCATTTTCATCATCATGAGTTGGTTCTTTGGTACGCCTTTGATTCGATTCGTCAACTGATTAACCGTTTCATCAAGTTTTTCCAGTGGCACCGATTGATAAATAAGCCCCAGTTCCTTTGCTTCTTTCCCAGATATTAGATCTCCCGTAAATAGCATTCGCTTGGCTTTTTCCGCACCTAAACGGTAAACCCACATTGCCGTCGTCGGACAACCCCAAACACGCGAGGGTGGATAACCAATACGCGCTTTTTCATTCATAATAATGATATCACAGCATAAAGCAATATCACTGCCACCGGCAACCGCATCGCCATGTACGCGACCTATCTCCGGTTTATGGCATCGCCAGATAGACATAAAGTTCTGCGTACAGCTACTCATAAAATTATAGTCAATCATGGGATCCCACGGCATTTCCTGGATAGCCGGATTGGTCCCGGTAGTTTCAGCAAAAGTCTTTAAATCATATCCACCACAAAAACCGCGTCCGGCGCCTGTCAGCACAACTACATGGACAGAATCATCATTATTGGCATGACCAAAAGCCGCGGCTATATCTTCCGGCATGGTTTCACTGATTGCGTTAAAACGTTCAGGGCGATTCAATGTTATCGTGGCAACTCTTTCCTTCGATTCATACAAAACGGTATTAAAATTCATAATCAAGTCTCTCCTTTCAGATAATGTAGAGCTTAACGGCGCTGCTCAGGGGCCGGAAGGGGCACAGCCCCTGGAGGTCCCTCGAAGCAGGATGTTAGAGGTTCCTTTGTTTTATTTCATTGTCAGTAAATTTCCCGGCCTTCCCTCCTCTAAAAAAGACAAGGTAATACTTCTCCCCTTTTCAGACCGTCAATCAAGGAATTCCGCGGTCTTCAGTTTACGCCCGATTCTATATTCCATGTGCAGTTTGAGCACCGGCTTTATCTCTCGAATCATTTCATCGTTCAGATCCATCTTCTCGGCTTCGCTCCACGGGGAGGCTTGAATAAGCTTCAATACCTTTACCGTATCCGGCCCTAAACCGGGGGAGAGTTTTGATTCCCGCTCACATTTCAGACAGGCAATGCACCCTTTATTGCTCTTGAAGACAGCCCGTCCTTCACCGGCGTAAGGCCTGCCGCACCCGCAGCATTTGTCCAGGTTAATCTTATAACCTCC
>JAIOSR010000071.1 GCA_021107495.1 Desulfobacterales bacterium
CTTCAAGAAAGGTTTTAACCACTTCGGCCTTTTCTCTTCCGGAAACCATAAAGACGATTTGTCTTCCACTGTTAAGGACCGGATATGTCATGGTAAGGCGACTGACATTCGGATTACCCCCTTTGACCGGGACCACCAATCTTTTCCTTTCATTTAGTGACCGTTGCCCCGGGAAAAGCGACGCCACGTGTCCGTCCGTCCCCACACCAAGGAATATCAAATCGAATACAGGGAACTCACCCGCTCCGGTATTAAAAAATTTGAGAAGTTCTTGCTGATAATTAAAGGCACCCTTTTCAGGATAGATTTCGCCTGGCATAGGGTGAACCTGCGCCTCAGGAATGGGAACCCTTTCAAGAAAATCCTTTTTGGCGGTGCCAAAATTGCCATGTAAATCATCGGCAGGGACGCAACGTTCATCTACCCAGAATATATCGGTTTTGTCCCATGGAATATCCGAAAGGAAAGGTTCTTCCCCTAACAACCGGTGCATATTCCTTGGCGTGGAACCGCCTGATATGGCCACGACAAATCTTCCTCTTGTTTCAACACTTTTTTTAGCGGCTTGAGAAAATATTTCCGCGCCTTTTTTTGCCATTTGCGTCGTATCCGGTTCAATGATTATTGTCTTATCGTTTTTCACGTTTCCTATCACTTATTTTAGGCTCCCCGCAAGGATGTGCGGGACATAATTTGTTTTTATAGGAAAAGGGTTTTGAGGTCTTTTCCGAGTGACTGTCGTGAGGCCTTCGTCATTTCATAATGTTACGGAATGGGGGACCCCCTGGCCCCGAGCCGCAGGCGAGGGGAACAGGGAGGGGGGAGGCATCACCCGTTCGTAACTTTTTGAAATGACCCCCGCATAGCGGGATCTTCGACACGCCGTGAGACCCGGAATCGAGGAAAAGACTTCAAAACCCGGTTAGTGAGTATAACTGCTGTTACAATGCGGAGGTCTTATCCCATGGGTTTCTCATTTCCTGAATCTTCGCGGGATATCCCTTTCTTGGCACGGTACCATCCCATTAATTTCCTACCCGTAATCGGAAAAAGGCCTAAAATGACAAATGAAATGATAAGACCTGGAGACAGTATTCCGGACAACGAATCAATCTTTGCCAGCTCCTTGCCGGCATTTACGTACACAATGGTTCCTGCGAGCATCCCAACCTGGGAAACCCAATAGAATGTAAACAGACGCATCCTGGTGAGACCCATCAACAGATTTATCACAAAAAATGGAAAAGCAGGGATAAGCCGCATGGTAAAGAGATAGAATGCACCCTCGTTCTCAATGCCCAAGTTTATCGTTTTTAGCTTGTCTCCGAATCTTTTCTGCACCCAGTCCCGCAGCAAAAAGCGTGAGAACAAACAGGCCAGAGTGGCACCTATGGTACTGGCAAAGGATATGACCACCGTTCCCACCAGGAGTCCGAAAAGCGCGCCACCTGCCAGGGTCAACACGGCGGCTCCGGGTAATGAAAGGGCGGTTACCAATACATATATAAGCATATAGGCGCCTATGACCATTACCCTGTGCCTGGAATAGAGACCCGCAAACGATTCCTGGGAAGACTTGAGGTAGGACAAAGAAAGAAACCTGTCCAGTTCTAGGATCTTGAACACCACGATAAGTACTATAACCCCTGCGATTATAGCAAACCTCTGTTTGGCCTTATTGCTCATATTCAACTCCGTAGCCCGGTTAGGGTTAATATCCTCATTTTGCAAAAAGCTTCATGTATCCACTATATCCCTCATTTTGCAAATCTTCTTTTGGAATAAAGCGAAGCGAGGCAGAGTTTATGCAGTAACGAAGCCCGGTAGGTTCAGGTCCATCAGGGAACACATGCCCGAGATGAGAATCAGCGTTTTTACTTCTGACTTCTGTTCTTTTCGTAAATAAACCTCTATCTTCCACTTCAATAATATTCTCCGGCACGAGTGGTTTTGTAAAACTCGGCCATCCGGTTCCGGAATCATATTTATCAATAGAAATAAAAAGAGGTTCCCCGGAAACGATATCAACATAGATCCCTTCCTTTTTGTTGTTCAAATACTCATTGTCAAAGGCATTTTCAGTCCCATCTTCCTGTGTAACCTGGTATTGCAAGGGTGTCAATTTTTCCTTGAGGTCCTTTTCTGTCAATTTTTTATACCTCTTTTTATGATTCTTGGATTCGTCAGTTTTCATTTTATTCCGCCAGACCTTTTCTAAGTATTGATCCCGACCGGATCTATATCTGTAAAACTTATATCTTATGGGGTTTTTCTCAGAGTAATCCTGATGATAAACTTCGGCTTCATAAAACTTGGTAACGCTTATGATCTCTGTAACAACAGGTTTTTCAAATCTTCCTGATTTATTGAGTTCAGATTTCGATTTTTCTGCCAAGGCCTTTTGCTCTTCATTATGATAGAAAATTGCTGTCCTATATTGTTTGCCCCTGTCGACAAATTGTCCCCCTGTATCCGTAGGATCGATCTGCTTCCAAAATACCTCAAGGAGATTTGAATAAGTTATTTTAGAAGGGTCAAAAGTTATTTGAACGGCTTCAACATGCCCTGTCTCTCCGCTTGAAACCTCCTCATATGTCGGGTCTTTTTCATGTCCCCCCGTATAGCCGGACACGACATCTAAAACACCTTCCAATTTTTCGAAAGGATGCTCCATGCACCAAAAACAACCTCCGGCAAAGGTAGCCCTGTCAAGTTTGGTTTGGGCAGAGGAATCAGTTTGCATTAATAGTATTGCAGGTAATAAAAAGATGAATTTATTACTTTTACCAAACATAACTGCCTCCTTTTCTGAACCGTCCACCGTTATAAACATTAAATGCCCTTTCAGTCGCAAAGATGTTCATATAACTTACGACTGAAAAAGATAAACTCTTCTTTCTCCATTTTTCTTGGCCTGGCAAGATTGACATGAATATCCTCGCGGATGCGGCCGGGGTTTTTGCTCATCACGAGTATTCTGTCCGAGAGTGTGATGGCTTCGTTAACATCATGGGTTACAAAGATGATAGTGTGGGATAGTTTTTCCCAGAGCGAAAGAAGGAGGTTC
>JAIOSR010000338.1 GCA_021107495.1 Desulfobacterales bacterium
CCGGCCCCGCTGAAATGGCCGTTGCCCATGCGGCAACGGTCTGTGCCCCTGCATCTTCAAGTATTGTCTCATTCGCACCCTTGGTAAAGGATGGCTCGTCATTGACAGAGGTTACATTCACTGTGCTCTGTATAGTATTACTGTCAGCACCGTCGTTGACCACATAGGCAACCGTGCGCGGAAGAGTTGACGGATTATCACTTGTGTTCTCATATCGCACAGATTGCAACGCAGTCTGATAAACACTTGGTAAAGCTGAACCTGACAAGTTTAATTTGCCGCTACCTGAAGCCCAGCTGACGATCAAACCACCTGGGGTGCCACAAGTCAGTAAATCCTCGCCATTTACATAATTAATAGTAATCTGAATAGCCGCAGACGTGATAGGGTCCCCATCGCCAGTTACAGTTATCGTGTTGTCTATAACTGTCGCAGGATCATTCTCCTGGTAATTCAAGGTGCCCCCCCCCGACAGAGAGGGTACAGCAAAAGCCGCCTGACCGGACAGGCAGACTATAGCAAAAGCCGTCATCAATATGGTTAATACGGTAAGTTTTTTAATTTTCATTTTTTGTTCCTTTCATAAAATCGTGAAAGCGGTTTTAAAAAATGCGGCTACACCGCTCAAAATTATTTACTATTCGTTTTGCCACACAAAAAGGGCCTTCTTCTTTCTGTTTCTTTTTCCTTTTTTAGTTTTGCGTCTTTTGTCCACCCTCCGTAGCAGGCTACTGCGGAGGACGGGTGCCCTTTCTTGCCCCGTTAGATGTTTACCCCGTGCAATGTTTTTATTTTTCCATTGCACTGGGGCCTTTGTGGTTTTATTTAACCGGGGTGCGGCAATATCAATTCCCGTCTTCTGAGAGCAAAGCAAAAGCAGTGCCAAATAACGTTATATGTCAAAAAACCGAATTCAAGTCTCTGTTATTAAACAATTTTTTAGAGCGGCCCGGCCGCGTTTCATAAAATCACGAAAGCAATTTTATCTGTAAAATTTTTTATCAATCGTAAAACAATATTACAAAACTGAACCCCCCATGCCCCTTCAGAAAAGGAGGGAGAGAACGGGGAAAACAGGCGCAGCCCCTATAAAATCACGAAACAATTTTATTATTCTGAGGCCTTTGGCCCTATTTTATAATACCTGCTTGCAACTTTAACTGTGTCCGGCGCGGGCGTGTCTGCGTCAACCCTGTAATCATACCTGCTGAAATGGATTACGGAATATCCTGTTGGGGGCAAAAAATAGCCTGCATACATGACAACAAAATCGTAGGGGACGGTGTTGAACGTATGGGCGTCACCGGGAAGGGTGCCGCCGGGAGGGTCAGGAAGGAGGCTATCTTGATCTGCTAAGTCATGAGCAGTGGATATATTTGTTACCGGATAATTGCCCCTGCCGATCTCCAGTGCCTCCCTGAACACGCCTGCTTCGGCCACATAAAAGTTCTTTTTGTATGAAATTTCATTTGCCGCGATCCGGATATCGATTGTGGATGTTCGCGTGGCCATAATACCCAGCAGGGTCAGAACGACCAATATCATCAGGGCGATTACGACAACGCTTCCCTGCTCACTTTGGTCTTTTAAGATGGTGTTAGACATGCGGTCTCCTTATTATCATTATCTCTTGAGGCAGAACAGGCTTACCTGGTGCTTGCCATTATCCCACGTGACTATTATGGTTATTGATTTCATTGTGGGCACGTCTTCACCCGAGAGAGGATGGTCTGCAATGTTCCAGATCCTGTGGAATGTTCCCTGGGCATCAGTGGTCACTGTCTCATCATGGTCAAAGTCGGTAGTGCTTGTAATGGGCATGAGATTAGTGGCGGGAGCGTCGTTCCCGGTGTTGCTGTCAAGCAGTATGGCGTCAGTATAAGCCCGTGTCATGAGTTCCTCCATCTTTTCCTGGGCCAGGGCTAAGGCAACGCTCGTGGAACTGCTCATGGAATTTCCCTGTATGGCCGATATCTGCATCTTGGCTACGCCCAAAAGGCCGATAGTCAGGATTGTTATTCCGACCAGAACCTCAATTAGGGTAAAGCCCGATTGATGTTTGAGGCCGTTTTTCTTAGACACGGTTGATTGTAGTTTTTTCATAGCGTAAACCCTCGTCTTAAATTTTAGGGTGCGTCCCGCGGGATGTCGATCCCGTATTCGATGTTCGATGCTCATCTTTTTACAGCCCTATATTCCGGGTCTCTATGACCGATTTAAGGACCTTTCTCCGAAAGTTGTCGCCAGGGGTAATAGAGTCAGCGCCGAGAGTGTATGTGTTCGGATCCGTGTATCCCCTGATCCTGTTAGCGGTCTTGGCCAACAGGGAAATTTCCACCGCACGAATGCTTGCCTCACTGCCGCTGGGATCTTCAACCCATGTCCCGTCATTGAGCTCGTATCGCACTTGAAGGCTGTCAATATCTTCCGCAACTACCCGAAAGCCGTTGTTGCTGCCCAGGTTTTTCCTGCCCAGGCATGGTCTAACCGAAGCTTCATCTACCCTGTAAATAACCACATCGGCCCGGAATATGAGGTCTCCTTCATCATAGCTGTTGCTTAGACTGTCTTTTGTGGTGATCGTGCCCGACGAAACTGCGCTAATCTCAAAAAAATCTGCTTTGCCCAAATCAGATTTCACCAATAATCCGAAGTTCTTGCCCTGGCTTGAGTCATTGAGGTCATCATCCCCGTCTCCATCCAAATCAATCCCTCCTGTGACAGAACGCCCTGCACTCAGAGAGATGGTTGTTCCTGTTGCCGATTCACCAGAGGTCAGGGTGTCATTATCTATCAGGTTCCCCGTAGTGGCATCTCTTTCATGACATGCCTTTACGATCACAATGACATCGGTTCCGTCTTTTATGTCATCGCCACTAGTTGTATTGTCCACCACACCATAGATCAGAGGCCGGACGTTCAACTCGTTGGTTCCATCATCGTCCAGATCCGTATTATTACAGTAACCTGAATCAAAATTGGTGTAATAACCAGCCATCTGTATGTCACGGGTCATTACGTACATGGCTCCCCTCAGGTTCTGCTGCATACGCGTGACCTGGTCCTGAACCACGTAAGAATCCTGCTGGGACTTGAATGTCGTGAAGATGGCGCCCATGACCACTAAAGTTATGGCCATTGCAACCATGAGTTCAATGAGTGTAAAACCCTGATCCGCACGCTTTTTTTCTTTTTTCATATGTCTTTTCCTTATTTTGACATTTCGGGAATTCTACAACATGTGGAAAACAAGTGCCTTTTAATGCTTAGTTGCACCCTCCACATGGAATGTTGGAATGTTGGAACAATGGAATATTGGGTTGTAAAAGCGGAAAATTTTAATTTGATGTTTTTATTTCCTCTAACCCATCATTCCAAAATTCCATTCATCCATTATTCCAATTGCGGAGCGAAGCGGAGAAAAGTTTTATTCCCACGCAGAATTATGCCACCTTCTCAACATGATGACACCGGAGCCAAGGACGCCGACCGTATATGTCTCGTCCCGCTCATTATCAATATACACATATCCTCCGGTGATACTGTTTATCATGCCCCTTTTGTTGAATACCACGCTATAGGATGAAAATGTGACTTCATCGGAAAAACTACCACCACTTGAAGTGGCATTGGTCGTGGCATCCCCCCAGCCATAGGCTATCCCGTATCCGTTATCAGCGAGTTTGACGGTCTTTTCCGCGACATCACCAGTTCCACCGTAAACACCATCGGCTCCTCCGCTGACAAGCTGATAAGTGCCGTTGCCTTTGTTGAAGACAACGGCCCACTCAGACCTGTCTTTAATGGCCCCCATTTTGGCGTATTGCATGTCAGAATAGAGGTCGCTGGCCGCGCTTTTGAGTTTCCAGGCCGGTAGCCACCTGGAAAATGCAGGTATGGCGGCGGAGGCTAAAATTCCTATGATTGCAACAACAACCAGCATTTCAATCAGGGTAAAGCCGTCTTTTTTCATGATGTGTGTTCCTCAATAAAATCGATTTGTGATTTTATAAAACATAGCGCGAAGCGGGTCTTGCTTAGTCGAGCACTCAATCCCCCCTGGCCCCCCTTTAAAAAAGGGGGGAAATTTTTAAAGCCCTCCTTTGTTAAATGGGGAAGACTTTAAGGTCCCCCTTTGTTAAAGGGGGATTTACCCGCCTCTGGCGGGTTGAGGGGGATTTCTTTAACAGGAAGTTCCAATCAATAACTGGAAAACTTGCAAAATTAATGCCAAATAGGCGGGCGATCATCTGCACATGCCACTACCCGGGGATTAAAAGTCCGGGAGTGAAAGCGTATATGCCCCGGTTTAAAAAAACCGGGCCACCGCAAATGGCATGATACCGGCAAAACGCGGCCGGCGCAAGGCCAAAGGATACGTTGACGGGCGAGGCAAATATCGTTAAAATTGTTAAAATTTAATGCTAATCTGTCTAAATTGGCATTTTTTGCCACGTTGCCCGGCGCAGTATTTGGCCGGGTTAGTTGACGGAGAGGGCGTTAAAGAGTTTAATTCCAAGCTGAATCCGAGCTTTCGTTCTTGTGGAAACCGGGGATTGCGCCCCCGGTCAATATCTGAAAGGTGCTTTGGGTGCCGTAGCGATATCCTGCTCATGTACATGAACGGTGTAAACTTATTTGTCAAATGTAAGATAATTTTACAGCATGTATTGGTATTGCCGCCCCTGCCGGTTGTGAGCAAAAAAGGCTTTTATTGCAGAAATGAAGGTGATAAGATTAGCCAGCTTGTTTGAACGTAACAGGTATCTTTTAGACAGGATAACAGGATAAACAAGATTTAACCTCACTTTAGCTATCCAGTAAATCATAAAAAGCAACACAACATGAAAAAGGCGTACAAATGAAATATAGAAAATGAACAGAAAAAATCATGATGGACTTGTGAACGGAAACTTGAGATCAAACTTAAAGAAAGGGATTTTGATTAGGATTTACATGATGAGTTTTGATGTTTTTAATCCTGAATATCCCTGGCCCAGACCTGGTTACCGGAGTAGCTAATAATTAAAGTCAGCATTTGGCATCTTATAATGATACGTAAACGAACCTTATGTCGCGCCAGGGCGGGCCTGTTAATCCTGTCAAAAAATGGTTCAAAAGTAAATACGGATGGTGATTAAAATGGCGAAAAAGCGGGGCAATCCGTTTTCCACTGAAAGCGTTTGCGGCAGCCTTATAAAATACGGTCTTATATCAGAGGATCAGAAAAAGGAGATCCTGAGTAAACGGATCGGTGTGCAAAAAAAACTGGAACGGGCACGGGCAGTGAAGCAGGCGTCTACGTCCGCCAAGGGCAGGCCCCAGAGTCCCATAACGATAATAGATGTAATCAGCACCCTGAACCTGAACAGGGCGGATAATCCTGAAAAGGAACTGGATGAGGAGGTTATCTTCCAGGCATTGGCAAAGGAGTGGAAGATCCCTTATAAGAAAATCAATCCGTTGGAGCTTGACCTGAACTTAGTAACAGGTACCATTCCCCACACATTCGCCATGAAACACCTGGTTTTTCCAATAGGGGTCAAGGATGGGTTCCTGACCGTGGCAACACCCAATCCCTTTAACATCGAGGCCATGGAAGATATTGCCCTGGCCAGTCATATGAAGGTCACGGCCGTTGTCACCACCAAGTCGGATATATTAAGGCTCCTTAACGAATTTTTCGGGTTCAAGCGTTCCATTGCCGCGGCCCAGGACCAGTTTGCCGGACCCGCCGTGGACTTAGGTAACTTAGAGCAATATGTGAAGTTGATTGCCGCGGATGAACTTCCCTCTGATGACCAGCACATAGTAAATGCCGTTAATCATATCTTAGGCTATGCCTTTGATCAAAAGGCAAGTGATGTCCACATCGAGCCAAAACGGGAGGTGAGCCTGGTGAGGATGCGGCTCGACGGCGCTTTACACACGGTTTACAGACTCCCCAAGAGCGTGCACTCCGCGATCCTGAGTCGTATAAAGACCATAGCCCGCTTAGACATGGCCGAAAAGAGACGGCCTCAGGACGGAAGGATTAAAATGGACAAGGGCGGCGTGGAGGCGGAGATACGGGTGTCCTCTATTCCCGTGGCATTCGGGGAAAAGGTCGTCCTTCGGATCATGGATCCGGATATCCTTTTCCAGGACTATGAAAAGCTTGGGTTTACTCCCGGGGACCTGATCCGCTACCAGCAGTTCATTAACATGCCTCACGGGATTGTGTTGGTGTGCGGGCCCACGGGAAGCGGGAAATCCACGACCCTTTATTCAACTCTCAAAGATCTCTCAACGCCTGAGATCAATATTACGACCGTTGAAGAGCCCATCGAGATGATCCACGAAGACTTCAACCAGATCGGGGTACAGCCGTCCGTGGGTATCACCTTTGCATCGATTTTGAGGAACATCCTCAGGCAGGACCCGGATATTATTATGATCGGCGAGATGAGGGATCTTGAAACGGCTGAAAATGCGATCCAGGCGGCATTGACCGGACATTTGGTCATATCTACCCTTCATACCAACGATGCCCCTTCGGCGGTTACCCGGCTCCTCGATTTGGGCGTACCGGCGTTCCTGATACGGGCTACGCTGATAGGCGTTTTGGGCCAGCGCCTGTTAAGGAAGATCTGCATACATTGCAAGGAAACCTTTGAAATGGACAGCCAGGAACTGGGCTCCCTGGGCCTGGACTTGGGCAGAACAGGGAAATTAACACTCTCCCGCGGAAAGGGCTGTCTCAAGTGCCGGGGAACGGGTTACTCGGGCAGGACCGGTATATATGAGGTGATCCCGTTCACGGAGGGCATGAAAAAAATCACATCCCCTGAGACGGATCTGATAGCCCTTCGCACCCAGGCCGAGAAAGAGGGCATGATCACCCTTCGGGAAAATGCCATCAAAAAGCTCTTAG
>JAIOSR010000410.1 GCA_021107495.1 Desulfobacterales bacterium
CGCCGGCGTTCCTCGTCGCGGATTTCCCTTCTCAAGAGTTTCCCCACCTTGGACTTGGGCAACATATCCCTGAATTCAATATAGCCGGGGATCTTATAGGCCGCCAGCCTTTCACGGCACCACTTGATAAGTTCCGCACCGCCCACGCCCCTTGCATCCTCTTTCAGGACCACGATGGCCTTGATCCTTTCCCCAACCTTGGGATCGGGGATACCCACAACGCAGGCACCGATAACCGTGGGATGGTCCTGGAGTACGGCTTCTATTTCGGATGCCGAAACCCGGAAGGCCTTGTGCTTTATTATGTCTGCCGAACGTTCCACATAAACCAGTTCGCCGTCCTTATCCATGGACACAAAATCGCCCATACGATAAAAAATCTTTCCGTCCAGTTCCACGTAGGAATACTCGGTTTCCTCCGGCTTGTTCCAGTATTCTTTCAGGGTGTAGGGAGAGGTGACTAAGAGTTCCCCGCTTTCACCGGTGGGGACCTGTTCCAGGGTCTCCGGGTCCACCACAATGCATTCCCTGCTTTTCAGGGGGAGTCCGATGGTAGTAGGTTTGGGGTCCCTGCCAATTCGGCTGTAGGTCACATGACCCGCCTCGGTAGAGCCATAGACCTGATAGATGGGGACACCGAACAGATCTTTCCATCGCTTAAAAACCTCGACCGGAAGGACATCCCCGCCGCAGTAACAATAGGTCAGGGAACTCAGGTCATAATGCTCCAGGCGGTCATTTTCCAGGATCATGCGGTAAAGGGCCGGAACACCCAGAATCCAGCGGGCCCTGTAGCGTTCTATGGTTTCAAGGATTGCGTCCACCTGGGGTACAGGCATGAGCAGCGTGGTGTTCCCCTTGTTAAGACCTACGGACATACACAGGCCAAGGGCCATTATATGGAAGAGGGGATTTACCGCGATATATACGTCCTCTCCTTCCTTGAGATAGTCCCCTGCCACATCTTCGGTCACGTCGTTGACATAGGACGTCATGCCCATATGATTGCCGGGAACTCCCTTGGGAAAACCGGTGGTACCTCCGGTATAGAGGATATACGAAAGATCTGTTCTGGGATTAAGTTCTACATGTGATTTCAGGGGCGGGTGCTTCAGAAGCGATTTGAAGGAATGGACCCGGCTGTCCCGGTCCACCTTCCCGTGCGGGATCTTGTCGAACAGGACACCGAGGCCCCTTTTCCAAAAAGGAAGGAGGTCCACCAGATTGGTCACAATGGCCCTTTTTAGCCCTGTCTTGGAAAAGACCTCCTTTACATAGCAGAAATTCGTGTCCTGGCAGATGACAGTCTCGGCCCCTGAGTCTTTGATCATATATTCGATCTCAAAAGAGGTATATATCGGGGCGACCGGCACGAGCACGGCCCCGGCTTTCTGGATACCTAAGAATGCGATGAGCCACTGGACGCAGTTGGAAATGTAAATCATGACCCGATCGCCCTTTTTAACACCCATATCCACCAGAGAGCCGGCAAACCTCTCACTCAGGTCACGAAGACGGGCATAGGAAAAGCTCTCTCCTAAATAGACAACTGCGGCACGGCCCGGGTACTTTTCACTCATCCGGTCAAACCTGGTAAAGGTCAACTCCTTTTCCAATGCCTTTTCCAATGCCTGCTCGTTATTGCTCATAGATTTTTGACCCCTGAAGTAAAAATACTGGCACTGAAAACCAGGTTTTGGTTATCCCCAGAGGGGATGTGCTTTGTTGGAGTTTCATTGGCTTATTGAAATTGCAGATATCAAATCTCAAATATCAAAAAAACTCCAATGACCAAAATTCGAAAATCCAAACAAGAAAAAGATGAACGTCGAACATCGAATTTCGAACGTGGGTGTCGCTTGGCTTCGACTTTTTAATAAGATTGAAACGCCTAAGGCGTACAATAGTTCGACGTTGGGTGTTCGATGTTCGATGTTGGACGTTCGTTTTTTCGCGGCAGAAGCATTCCGCCCTGACCTGACCCGAAGTACAAAGTCACCCGCTCCCCTTCAACTTCGGGAGAGCAGAAGCGTAATAGCTCAATAAGTACAGACTTAATCCATAATGGCGAGGCATGCCTATCTTAAGAAACCCCGAAATATGCCGAGCGCACGTCCGGATTGTCCAACACCTCATCCCGGGGCCCCTCCAATACTGCCGCCCCGTTTTCCAGGATAAAGGCATAATCTACGATCGGCAGGACGGGACGGGCATATTGCTCGGTCACGATTATTGAAATTCCTTTTTCGTCCCTAATCTCTTTTGTGGACCGGACCAGCATGGACTGGATACGAGGGCTCAGGCCTAATAGCGGTTCATCCATAAGCAACAGCTTTGGCTGGGCCATGAGCGCACGTCCTACTGCCAGCATCTGCTGCTCTCCCCCGCTCAAGAACCCGCCCACCCTTTTCTGGAGTCTTTCAAGGGGAGGATACACTTTGAACACATAGTCCAAGGTATCTTTGGCCTGGGATGAAGTGGCTAAGTATCCCCCTATGCGCAGATTCTCCATCACGGTGCATTCGGGAAATATCCTCCTTCTCTCAGGGCAGAGTACAATCCCTGCCCTGGCCCGCTTGCTCGGTTTAAGGTCCGAGATGTCCCGCCCCAAAAACCGGACCTGCCCTAAGACGGTAATCCTCTCGCCACCGGCCATGTCCTCCTTTTTTCTGATATCCTCCATGATACCCGAAATTGTATACATAAGGGTGGATTTGCCGGCGCTGTTGGCACCAAACACCCCAACGATCTGTTTGTCCTCACACTTGATACTGACATTATTGAGGGCCAGCATATTTTCATAGAAGACCATCAGGTCGGTAGCCTCAAGCATAGGTCATGACCTCCTCAACCTCTTCTGACCCGAAATATGCTTCTTTCACCTTCTCGTCGGCCATGACCTCTTCGGGGGTCCCTTCAATCAATTTTTCGCCGAAGTTCAATACCATAATCCTTCGGGAAACCCGGAAAAGCTCCCGCAACCGGTGTTCTATCATGACCAGGGCAATACCATCCATCTGCAGGCGCTCTATCAGGGGCACCATGCTGGCAATCTCACTCATGCTTAACCCTGAAAAGACTTCGTCACACAGTATAATCTCCGGTTTCAGGGCAAGGCACCGGGCAAGCTCCAAGCGTTTCAGGTAGCCGGTGGGCAGGGTGGAGGCCATTTTGTAGGGAACAAAAGAATCCCGTTCAAAACCGATCTCTTCCAGAATGTCAATACCCACGGTATTCCGGTCCCCTAATTTGCCGCCGCCCCTCCAGCCTCCCGTGCGTTTGGCACGGGGTGAAAACAGGGGGATCACCAGGTTCTTATAAGCCGGCAGGCTGTAATAAGGCCGCATGATCTGGAACGTCCGGGTTA
>JAIOSR010000357.1 GCA_021107495.1 Desulfobacterales bacterium
ACGGGATCAAATCCAAAGCTTTTTGTTAATGGATAGACGACTGGCAGCGTGATACACATCATGGAAATGGAATCCAGGAACATTCCCAGGACGATGTACACTAATAAGAAAAAGATGAATATCACCTTTGGAGAAAAGCCCGAGTTTGCGACTGTATCCGTAATCCATGAAGTCAAGCCGCTCAGACACATCATTCTGGCAAAGATTGCAGCGCCGATAATGATGACGAAAATCATGACCGTTGTCTGTGCCGAGTCCAACAGTGCGTCTCCAAGCTTTTTCCAACTGAATTTCCCCATAATGATAAACATGATAAAGGAGGCCAGCGCACCAAGAGCAGCAGCTTCAGTTGGAGTAAAAACACCGAGATATATACCGCCCACCACAATAAACGCCAATAACAATATGGACCAAAAGTCCTTCAGGGAAATCAGTTTTTCTTTAAACGGGATTTTTTCTTCAATCGGCGGGGCTATGTCTTTTCTGAAAAAGGCCAGGAGACTTATCGCCCCGGAAAAAAGGATAGTATAGAAAATTCCGGGTCCCAGACCTCCCAGAAACAATTTACCTATGGATACACCTGTCAGGATTCCATAGATGACGGCTACCGTACTGGGGGGTATCAACATCCCCAGACAGCCACCGGCTACTATTATACCGCATGCTATACTCTTATTATAACCCCGCTTTAACATTTCCGGTAAACTGACCTTCGTAAATATGGCGGATACGGCCAAACTGGCGCCACAGGTTGCGCCGAAGAGCGCGGCCGCAAACAGAGTAGCGATCCCCAGACTGCCGGGCACTCTCCCGAACCATTTGTAGGCACTGGTATAGGCTGCCTCGCTCGAGCCTGTATGCATTGCAAAAAGGCCCATAACTATAAAGAGTGGGATAACACAAAGTTCAAAACTTGCAGAGCTGAAATATGGGCTGCTGCCAAGGATCATTAAGGCCTGTTGGAAGTTCCAGTCAAAAATGGCTACAAGCCCTAAGAAACCACCTACAATTAGCGAAATCCCTACAGGAACCCCTAAGACCAGGAACAGAATGGCAATTGCAGCACCCGTTATTCCGATAACGATGTCATTCATTACTCATTTATCCCCTTTTTCTTTGCCATAAAAACATTTATCTCGCTGACCAGTTTAATTAAGAAATAAAGGGTGAGTGTCGCAGTACCGATAGTTACCACAAATTTCGAGGGATATAGAGGCATGCCCAGCAGGCCTTGAACGGTACGTTTATTTTTAAGGGCAATCCAGGCCAAATGTCCGCTGGAATGTGTCATCAGGCCAAAGATTACCAAACCAACAATATTTGCGAAGATGGAAAGTGCTGCGCTCATTCGCGGGTTTAATTTTCGCGTAAAAGTATCCACCGTTACGTTGCCGCCAATCATCTGTGTATATGAGAGGCCGAAAAAAACCATGCACACCATGAACATCTGCCCAAGCTCATAAGTTCCCATGACCGGCCTATTGAAAACAAATCGCCCGACCACATCAGCACTTATTAAGGCCATTATGATAAATACGGCAACGGAGCTTATAAGAGCCTGAACTTTATTTACCGTAGACATAACATCATAAATACGCTGCCAGATTGACGGAGTTCCGTCTTTTTGATCTTTTCGTTTTTTTTGTTTTCTCCTGCCATCCATCATATAGGTTTCCTTGCTGAAATTGACATGTACTATGCTAAACCTACTACTGGAGACCCGGTTTTATCTTTCAAAATCCTCTATAATTTTGTCAAAGAGTACACGGATAGTATCTTCAAAAGCACTCCCACGGACGAGACAATAAACCAGTAATATTAGGGGAGGCCGGGCTCAAAACCCTTAGCCCGCTCCTCCCCAAAGTTACCTGCTTATTTTTTGGGTGGGTTTTTATATTGCTTACAGGGAAAATCAAAACCTAATTCTTCCGCATGCCTAACATAAGCCGCTACAAATTCAAAACCCGGCAGACCCAACTTATTTAAATCCCTCGCATAATCCCACAAGGAATCGCCAAGGGCCTCACACCACTTCACTTTTTCTTCATAAGGAAAAGACACTACTGTTACGCCGTGTTTTTCTTCCAGTTCCTTCAGGAAACGTTTTACCTCAAGAGCTACCCATTGTGCCGATTCCAATTCCATTTCACGTCCGGCAGTCATAAATATTTTTTGGTCCTCCGGAGACAATCTGTTCCAGGCATTCAAGCTGATTACATGCGGCATAGCGTGATTGCCTCCTGAATCGACTAAAATCCTGTATTTAGCCACTTCCCAATAGCGATAGGGCTGGGTAAATAAAAGCGGCAAAAAGTCGCCATCGATGACACCTGTCTGTAAAGCGCTGTATCTATCCGCTACAAACATGGGAACTAACTCAGCTCCGATTGCCTTAAAAAATTTCGGATGATAACGTCCGACCCCGCTGATTTTTTTTCCTTTTAATTCTGCAATGCTTTTAATGGGGGTCTTGGAAAACAGGCCATACGTGTCGACTGCGCTCATGAAGAGAATTTTGCAGTTGTGTTTTTCTATTTCCTGATCCATCTGGGGAAATTCTTTCCGGAGCTTACTATAGATCTTTTGTTGAAGCATATTGTCGGCAGGGATAAAGAAACCTCCCCAGCCGATATTGTTCATCGGCATATCTGTGGGATAAAAACAGGTGCATGTGCATGCAATGTCAACGGCTCCACTTTCCAGGGCGTCCGTTTCCTCTCCCATTTTTACCATGGACCCCGACCAGAAGTTCTTGAATTTTATACGGCCGTTGGTGGCCTTGGTTACTTTTTCTTCCCACATTTTCATGAATACATTAGTTGGCCAATCCGGGGCCCAACAGGCTTCAACGGTCAAAGTAATATTTTTACCGGCAAAGCTTGTCCCCAAACAGAAGAAGGACAATAAAATCGTCATCACAACGCCAAAAATAAATTTTCCTTTAATCCTTTTAATTTCTCTCATTTTTTCCTCCTGTGTCGATTTTGTTTATATTGCCTTACTGTCGCCTAAAAACATCTATGGTTTAAGCAACTGCCCCTGTCCTCTGACGCAAGAAATCAAAAACCTCTTTTCAAGATAATATATGTGTGTATACACCACCCTAATTTCCCTTTCCCTTGGGGTTTGATTGGGCTTAAGTTGATAAAATTTCTCGGTATTTTCAAATTTTGGGGATATAGAAAAACAGCACTATCAAGAAAAACAACATACGACCAATGCTACGAATTCCTCATTTGTCTATATTCTAAGCCATTACTTCATTTAATTGCCTGTAACCAAGTCCTCAGGGCCAAGTAATATATCTTATATTTGGCTATGCTGTGCTTTATGATCTATTTAATCCCGCCAGGGCGGAATTTTATATAAACTAATCTATAAGGGAGTCCCGCTTTGGCGGGAGTGAGATTGCGTATTGATGTTCAATTCGATACAATTACAAAAAAACGATTTTACTTTAGGTTTTCCATATTGCCTTCGTTATTCTGGAGGCCTTCAATCGCATCAGCAGGTTTTCAATGGTCACCCTACTCCTCATCCCTTTTTGCAATACACATGCCAAAACATAAATTGATCGATTTCAGTCGGTTATGCGAATCAAGGGAACGCTAATTCATTCATTCATGAAAGCTATCTTTCAATGTTGAAATTATGTTTGGTTCTGATGTGGAGTCAAAGACTGGGACAAAAGGTTTCTGAAATCCCTGAGACGGGGCTTTTGGTACTCGAGGAAGGGGTTTTTCCGGTATGCGATGCCATAGCAGGGGGCAAATCGCCCTGTGTAAGAGCCGGTTGAAGGGGTCGGCAGTGCAGGCTTATTGTTGGTTTCTCGTTAAGGATTGAAATGATCAACGTGCTCAATCATATTCCTCTTTCCCAAACCATATTTTTTCAGTTTTCTCCAGAGGGTCGGGTTACTGATACCCAAACGCTTGGCCGCCTGTCTGAGCGTATTTTTTTCACCCAGAATCTTTATGATCATCTTTTTTTCGCATTCTTCCAAAAATTCGTGTATCGTTAAATTTTCTTTGACTTCTGCAATAAGTGGACGTGTTTCACCCTCCATGGAAAAGCTGTCAAGATCATCCGATGTAATCAGATCATCCGATGACATCACGATAATTCGCTCTATCAGGTTCTTGAGTTCCCTTACATTGCCAGGGTAATCAGAACGCCCCAGAATCTTAAGCAACTTATGATCCGGATATTTTTGAGTCCCGTACTTCCGGTTAAAATAATCAAAGAAATGCTTGATCAGCAGGGGAATCTCATCTGCACGTTCTCGAAGCGGCGGCACAAGAATCGGGACCACGGTGAAACGAAAATAAAGATCCTCTCGAAATTCCTTTCTGTCGACCATACCTCTGAGATCCCGATTGGTGACTGCAACAATGCGCACGTCTACTTCCAGCGGCCTCGTTCCCCCGACCTTCAGAATTATTTTTTCTTCGATCGCCTTCAGGAGCTTGACCTGTAAAGAAAGGCTTAGTTCTCCTATCTCATCGAGTACCAGTGTCCCGCCGGATGCCATTTCAAACTGTCCCATTTTTCCCTGGTCGCTGGCCCCCGTAAAGGCCCCCTTTTCGTACCCAAAGAGTTCCGACTCAAGGAGGTTCTCGGGAATGCACCCGCAGTTTATCGAAACAAAAGGCTTGTTCGCACGAGGGCTTGCCTTGTGGATAATCTCAGCAATTTTTGTTTTTCCTACACCTGTTTCACCCAGGAGAAGGACATGAGTATCAAACTGGGCAACACGAACCGCCCTATGCAGGCATTCCCGCATTTTACTGTTTCGTACGAGGATACCGTAATCAGGCTCGTCAGCCAGCTCCGGCTTCAGATACAAGGTTTCATCTTGAAAATCCAGCATGTTCGAGTAACCGAGTTTCTTGCTCATCTTTGCCAGTTGCGTGATATCTCTAAAATTAGCGACTACATAGATAAGGTTGCCTTCACTGTCAAAAACAGGGTTCCCCGTAACCATGGCGGATCTTCCCGTACGCGGGTAACTGTGGATCATGGTTGTCGGGATTCGCGTTTTAGTCACTTCAAGAACGACCGCTTTCTTCAAGACACCCTTTTCGATGAGGACCTTGAGGTTTCTCCCGATGATCTCATCTCTTCGATACCCTGAGAGTTCCCCGTAAGCCCTGTTGGCTTTGAGCACATTCGCGTTTTCATCCGAGATGATCATACCGTCAAAAGAGGCCTCAAGCAGGTCATCCAGATAGTTTTTCAGGGACCTTTCCCGATGACCTGAATCAACGATGGGACCGTCCGCAGACGGATCGGACTGCGTCTTGTTCATCAGACGCAGTTCAAGCAGGAGCCAGTCACCTTTGTCCACCCCGCGCAGCCGGGAAAGTGACCCTTTTGCCAGTTGCCCGTCAACCCGCAGGTAGAACTCTACCTTACTTTTTTCGCCTTGCACGATACTCTGCAGTGCCCTTTTCTGACTGATGTCGTCAAAAATAGCACTGATGGGTCTATTTCGAAGCCCCTCAATACCACACTTGAATACGACCTCGCATCCTTTGTTGGCAAAAACGACCTGTTTTTTATCATCAAAGATGATGGTGCACCGGTTACCACCCGTTTTGTCTCCATTGTTCTGCTGCATCAACTGAACCTCCGATTCGCCGGCAGTGCACACACTTAAAAGGCCTTCAAACATTTTAAACCAAACCCTTTTTCAATGGCCCCTTTTGCATCATGGAACCGAATGATGCATCAAGGAAATATTTAGAGTAAATCTGACGGTCCTGCCGGGCAAACGCTATAATATCCCCCTCCGTATAAACTCAAGGGTTGAGCAGGATAGGAGGGAAATAGTAATGAAAATAACGGAAACATATCACAAGTGAAATGGGCATGCAAGCGTGATATAATGTGATTTCACAAGTTGGATGGATTATGGCTGGGCATTGTCGGTTTTTGAAATCTTCTTTTGTTGTGCTGTTGGCATTTTCAGAAGCCGACAGTATGTTTTTGATCGTGCTGTAGCGTTTTGGTCCTCAGGCGATTTCACGGCGCAGCCAAGAATGTTCTTTTATTCACGCACTTTTGGAGTAACCTTTTCACTTGCTGCGGTGGATCGAATGGCGGCAAAGAGGTAGATGGTAACAAAACTTCGGAAAGGAGACCACCGGTAAGAGTAGTCCAGTGCCTCTTCCGGTTGGAGGAGTCTTTCATTATTGTACAGATTCCCCATGGTGCGACGAAGGGCCAGGTCTCCGTGGGGGAAGGCGTCGGAGCGCCCGAGTCCGCGAATTAAGAGCCAGTGTGCCGTCCACGGGCCCACTCCTCGGATCTCCATGAGTTTTCGCACTACCTCCTCGTCAGGCAAGCTCCTAAGACTGTCCAGATCTCTTTCTTGCGATGCCAATGCGGCGGCAATGTCAAAAATGTATTGGGCCTTTCTTTTGCTGAGTTTTATTGAATACAGTTTTTCCAAACCGGCTTCCACAAGGGCTTCGGGTTTGGGGAAGATGCGGTAGGTTGCTCCTGACTCATTCAGGGCGAGACCATAGTTCTCAACAAGCCCGTTACGCATTATGCGGGCCACGTGTGAACTCACCTGCTGCCCTATGATGGCCAGGGTCAGACCCTCCCACAAAGACAGGGTCTGGGGGATGTGGAGCCCTCGAAGTTCTTTTACAATTGGATACAGGACGGGGTCCTTCGAGGCCATCCCGTAAAAGGGCTTTAGTTTTTGGTCCGTTCCCAGCAAACGGGCTGCCTGGATCCTCGTCTCAGAAACAATCTTTTCATTCAAGACATTGCCCTTTAACGTCACCTCCAGACTTGGGGCGTCTACGCTACCTATGGAACGAACGTTTACCAGGCAGAGTCTGCCGCTAACATCCAGCAAACGACGGTAAACCCCGTCCTGAAAGTGATCAGCAGCATAGCGGCCCTGAAAGTAGGCTGCATATTCCGCTATAAGTTCAAAATCATAAGGCGGGATCGGCGTCAGATGGATGATAGTCTTTTTCATGGTTCCAGGCTAAAGCTATGGTGCTTCTGTTTAAGTACGGCATATCGTGCGGATCATCGGGGAGCAGATCAGGAAACTTCAAGACCTTCAAGTTCCAGGAGGGCCGTCTTTCTGTCCAATCCACCTCCATAGCCTGTCAGACTGCCGTCTGACCCTATAATCCTGTGGCAGGGAACCACTATGGAAACGGGGTTCGTGCCAACCGCACGACCCACGGCCCTGGCGGCTTTGGGTCGACCCAGGGTTTTTGCAGTCTGCCCATAAGTGCGGGTCTCCCCCCAGGGGATGCTCAGTAAAAATTCCCACACCTGTAGCTGAAACGGGGTCCCCCTCAAATCTAAAGGCAGGTCGAACCGACGGCGCTTTTTTTCGAAGTACGCATCGAGTTGATTTATCAGTTTGAGATTTTTTTTATCATCGCCTTTTAACTCAATGCCCTCACGTTCCCATCGCGCCAAGAACTTGGGCGCCCGTTTCTCGGTTTTTATGCAGACGACACCTTTTTCCGAACTGGCCAGGATGTACATACCCAGCGGACCGTTATAGCGCGTGAAAAAAAGGGTTTCTCGCGGCCTGAACAATTCATCGGGTTTGCAGACTTTGCACGCCCTGTAGCCCTTTACCCTGGCCTCATTCCTGGAGCTGAAATATACCTTGTTCTCCGACTTCATTCGCCTCCCCGGGGGACAGTCGGGCCGGCAGTAGATCTTGGTAGTACGGCATCCGGTGATGACGGTTTTGGGGGCCATATTTATCTCCTCAATAGAAAAGTGATGCAAAATATTTGTCTTTGCAAAACAATATAGAGGGATCAAATGGATGTGTCAAATTTATCATGCTAATTATTCCATCTGTTCATTTACTTTCAGGTCAAGTTAAAGTCTGAGCCGTGGGAAAGGTACTTACCCCGTTTGAAGGAGAACAGATCATGCCCGGGAAACCTCCAATTCACTTTTGGCCATCAAACAGGCTATCCCGGACATCTCATTACCCTACTTCTTTTTGCAATATGGAAAATCGACACTTTTTCTTATTAACCGGCATATTTCAAAAGACAGGGTTTGTAATCATTTTTTGTGTGACCATTTTTATGTTCGTATACAAAGATTTTTTCAGTTCTAAAATTTGAGTGGTGCTTTGCTTGAAAAAATGTAAAATATATTTAAAAATCATAACGGTTTAACTTCATTATCCTGTAGCCTATCAAAAATAGGCGTAAAGCCACAATCACTGGGGTTTTAGTTATGTTTCCCATGGAATTCGACCATAGGATCCTTGAAAGTCTTCCTCTCCCGGATGAGGAAAGCATCAAGCAGGTGCTCCGTATTCTCAAGACCATTGCTGTTGGAAGGGTAATGCCCTACTTCAGGAACAAACGGGGGACCGACCCCACTTTAATTTCCCGGATCATCGAGAGCTTCACCATCAAGCGATTGGAGGACGAGGAAAACCGGATCCGTGTTATCAGCCTGGCCTTAAGAAAGGATACCCAATGGATTATCCACATCCATGAACGTATTTTTGATTATTTTTCCTTTGTTATGCCCAGCGATCCCGAATCCAGATTAGGCGGAAAGACCTCTGAAGAAGGCAAAATTCTTGCATTCGCCGAATTCCTTTTACGCCACGAAATCGAACATATGCTGTATCCTCAAGAGTCGGAACGTGAGGTCATACGCTCCGACGTGGTCTATGCCATGGACCGTCGCACCAATGATCCCACTTTTTACAGCATGCTTCGAAACGTTCTGGCTGATGAAATGACCGGCCTTAAGGGAGAGACCTACCTTTCCCTTTTTGACTCCGCGGAACAGGAACGAATTTACGAATATCTCATTACCCGTATTCTGACATCTCTTGTGATAATTCTTGGAGACATGCCCGAGGAGATGCTTCGTGGCATATTTCTTAACCTTGACACGGATCTGAAAACAAAAGTCTTAGGGGAGTGCTATCGCAGGAGCCGTGATGCGTCTTATTCACTGGTTAAAAGGACTTCCTGTCTGCAGGAAGTCCTTCAGCTATTCGCCCTCATTATGGAACATGACGAGAAAGAGGCCGAAAAGGCCTTTGATGCCTTCAAGGATCGTTGGGGTTTGATTTATTTGTTTCACGAGTTGAATATTCCCGAAACGAGCCTGGAAGATAAGACCCATGAGGAAGTCTTTGCCTTTTTAAAAGATAATTTAAAAAGACTTTCCAAGGAAAAGGGGGGCCCGTTCCTTTCGGTTCCCGAGTCTCAGGGTGTCTCCACTCCCCAACCGGAACCTTCCGTTGCTCCTACAAAAAGCCTCAAAGACCGCATTGAAGAGGCACGAAATACACCATTTTTTCCACGCCAGGCAATGGAAGTCATAGAAAAAAATAAGGTTAGTGCAGTAGGGCACAGCGGCCCCAAATATACCGAACTCATTGAAACCCTATTGGCCATTCCCTGGGGAAAAATACAAAAGATCAGGGTGTCGGCAGAGGAATTTGAAGAAGGCCTGAACCGAACCCACTACGGGCTTAAAAGACCCAAAGAAATTATCTGCGATTTTTTTGCCAACCTTATCTGGCGCTATCAAAAAAGCAACGAAGATGAAGACATATCCCGGCATCGCACAGGAAGCGCCTTCCTGTTTGTCGGTCCTGCGGGAGTGGGTAAGACCTCTTTAGCTATTTCTATTGCGAATAACCTTGGGATTTCCTATCACAAGATATCCCTGGGAGGCATGCGCGACGAGGCAGACCTTCGGGGTCACGGCTTCACATACGAAGGTTCCAAACCAGGGGCTATTGTCCAGGGTCTGATCAAAATGGGCATCACGAACGGCATTATAATTATGGATGAGGCGGATAAGACCGAAAAGTTCGCCATTTCCACCCTTCTGGAGATATTGGACCCGGAGCAGAATCACCTTTTTCACGACAAATACACCCAGACGACCGTAGACATTGATCTGTCCAACTGCCACTTTATCCTTACGGCAAATACCCTTGAAACAGTGCCTCCCACCGTAGTCAACCGGTGTGAAGTGGTTGTCCTGGACCGTTACAGTGTAGACGAGAAAGTAGATATTTCCCGGCAGCATTTGGTCGGGCGTGTGCGTCAAAGGTATCAGATCAGTGAAGATGCGATTTCTTTCGACAGTGACCAGGAACCTGACCTCTTGAGGCACCTTATCAAAACCTACACCTACGAACCGGGGGTGCGTGAACTGGAGAGGGTTATCCGCAGGCTTTTCTTGAGGATTTTGCGAAAAGAAATCTTAGCCAAGCAAAAACAATCCGTACGGATCACACGGGAAAAGATCAAACAATACCTTGAATCACCGGTGCAGCCCCGCCAGATCAATGACGAAAGCCGCGTGGGAGAAATATTGGCATTAGGGGTCAATGTGGAACGGGG
>JAIOSR010000073.1 GCA_021107495.1 Desulfobacterales bacterium
CCCACACCGGTCAGGGCTGATGTGGACATGGGTTGTCTGGAAGAGGATCAGGTCAATGTAATCATCCATGGTCACGAGCCTAATCTTTTTGAATCCATGCTGGATTCGGTCAGTGATCCTACCCTGGTCAATGCGGCCAAGGACGCAGGTGCTAAAGGGATAAACCTTGTCGGCATGTGTTGTTCCGGTGCCGAGATGCTTTCCCGTCACGGGATACCCCATGCGGGAAATTTTATGTCCACGGAAACGGTCTTGATCACAGGTGCCGTGGATGCCATGGGTGTGGATGTCCAGTGCATCAAGCAGGGGTTGGTAAAGGTGGCCGAATGTTATGGAACCAAGCTTTTTACTACCAATCCAAGGTGCCATATTGAAGGTGCCGAGCATATCGAATTAGAGGAGCACGAACCACGAAAATGTACGGACGCCATTGTTGAGATGGCCATCGTAAGGTTCAAAAACCGGACCCTGCCTGTTGAGATCCCGAATATAAAGACAACCGGAATCCACGGATTCTCCCACGAGTACATCAATTATATGTTAGGTGGGACCTTCAGAGGTTCATATACGCCTCTCAATGACAATATTATCAACGGCAGGATCAGAGGAGTGGCCGGAGTGGTGGGCTGTACAAACCCGAGGGTCAAGCAGGATTATGTACATGTTGAACTGGTCAAGGAGTTGATAAAAAAAGATGTACTGGTTCTTCAGACAGGATGTTCACAGATCTCTTTGGCCAAGGCAGGTCTTTATAGACCGGAAGCGGCGCATTTAGCCGGGTCCGGTCTGAGAGAAGTCTGTGAGACTGTGGGTATGCCCCCCGTGCTTGGCATGGGATCCTGTGTGGATAACAGCCGGATCCTGATTGCGGCAGCCGAGATGGCAAAAGTTGGAGGGCTTGGTGATTGCATGGCAGACCTGCCTGTAGCAGGGGCCGCACCCGAGTGGATGAGTGAAAAGGCCATCTCAATCGGTCACTATTTTGTGGCTTCAGGTGTATACACCGTGTTCGGTGTCACGTTTCCAATCGTTGAGGAGACGAAATTCCACAAGCACCTGTTTGAGGGTCTGGAAGAAATGGGATATGGCAAATGGGGGTTTGCAAAAGAGCCTCGTGAAATGGCCAAACTGATGATCGCCCATATTGATAAGAAAAGAAAGGCCTTAGGCATTGATAAGGCCAGGGAGAGGGTGCTTATGGATATGAGTGACAGGCGGGAACTGAAAGCAGCATAAACCCGGTGTTTGATACATCTTGCGACCTGCCCGCCGTCCGGCAGGCGGGTCGCAACAAAACCATATTTTTTGGTTGAAAAGATTAACAGGGAGAGGGAAAATGCTTCAAATCGAGGACCTGCAAGTCAAGCTCGGTGAAAAGGAAATCCTCAAACATATCGACCTTGAAATCCGGCCGGGGGAAACCCATATCCTTTTTGGCCCGAACGGGTCAGGCAAGACATCCCTGTTAATGACAATTATGGGTTATCCCCAATACGAAGTTGTGGCGGGGAAGATAACATTTAAAGGGGAAGACATAACACATCTGCCCATAGACGAACGGGCCAAGCTGGGTGTTGGAATGTCTTTCCAGCGCCCGCCCACCATAAACGGGCTGAAGACCCGACAGATGGTCCGGTTGTGCGCAAAAGATGAAATAGATGAAGAAACCCTTGCAAAACAGGTCAATTTTGAGGGATTCTTAGACAGGGATGTAAATGCAGGGTTTTCAGGCGGCGAAATAAAACGTTCCGAACTTCTTCAAATGATGGCCCAGGCCCCCGATCTTATGCTCTTTGATGAGCCCGAATCAGGGGTTGATATGGAAAACATCTCTCTGGTGGGCAAGACCATTGCCTCTTTGTTGCAGAAAGACCTTCCTGACGTTGAGACAAAATCCAAAATGCAGGCAAGGCTTAACAGGACAAAAATGGGATTAATAATTACGCATACGGGGTATATCCTGGATTATGTGGCAGCAGACAAGGGACAGGTCCTTTATGACGGAATGTTAAGCTGTGTAAGCAATCCCCATGAGATATTAAGCTGCGTTGGCGAATCCGGGTATAAGGAGTGTGTTAGATGTATAACAGAGAACAACTGAGAGAAAGAGCAAGCAGTGCAATAGATAAAAAAGGGGCCATAGGACCGGACATTAACCTTGATGAATTCGATGATGCGCCCGTACCCCATTCTTACATGGCCGATGAGGAGCTTTGCGCCATACCCGAACAAGACCAGAAGCAGCTTATAATGGCGGGTCTTGATGTCACTAAAAAGGAAAGAGGGGGCACCTATTTTCAGAAAGACACGGAGGTTATACATTGCCACACACAGCAGGATGGCATTGAAGTAATCCCTATCAAAAAAGCCCTGGAGCATTATGACTGGATAAAGGACTATTATTGGAAACTGGCGTCCGTGGATGCGGACAAATATACCGCAGCGGTAGAACTTAACTTGCATGACGGTTACGTTATACGGGCCCTTCCGGGAAGTAAATCCGTCTATCCCGTCCAGGCCTGCCTGTATCTGGAAAAGGACGGCCTGCAGCAGAATGTCCATAACATAATCATTGCGGAAGAAGACTCCGAGCTTCATATCATAACAGGATGCGCCACAGCACCCCATATGAAAAGGGGTGCACACGTAGGTATTTCAGAATTTTTTGTAAAGAAAAATGCGAAATTGACTTTTACCATGATTCATAATTGGGCGGAAGATATGATTGTGCGTCCCAGGTCGGTCGCGCAGGTGGAAGAAGGCGGGCTTTTTCTGAACAATTACATCTGCATGAAGCCTGTCCGCTCCCTGCAGATGTACCCGACAACCCATTTGATCGGTAAAGATGCTGTAGCCAGGTTTTACAGTATCATTGTAGGAACCCCCGGTTCCGAATATGATCTTGGCGGCAGGATATTTCTGAAACACCCGGGTAACCGTGCCGAGATCGTGGCCCGAACCATCAGTAACGGCGGAAACATAATTGCAAGGGGCCATTTGATCGGGGAAGTTCCGGAGATAAAGGCCCATCTGGAGTGCCGCGGCCTGCTTCTCAACGGCGGGCTTATCCATGCCATACCCGAATTGGAGGGGCGTGTTGACGGTGTAGAGATGTCACATGAGGCGGCGGTGGGTAAGATTGCCCAGGAAGAAATCGCCTACCTGATGTCTCGAGGCCTGAGCGAAGATGAAGCCACAGCAACCATTGTTCGTGGTTTTTTGAGTGTTGATATACCCGGCCTTCCTCCTCAATTGCAGGCGGAAATAGACAGGGCTATTGAAGAGAGTGATAAGGATGTGATGTAACCTATAAAATAAGGAGGAAACCATGAGTTTTGAGTCGTTTGAAGAAATAATTCAGTTTGCAATAGAGAGGGAGAAGGAAGCGGTCACTTTTTATGAAGAAGCCGGCAGTTTAGAGCCCTATGCCTGGGCCAAAGAGTCATTTAAAGAGTTTGCCGGTGAAGAACGAAAGCATCAGGCCCTTTTGGAAGGCTTCCTCAAAGGCGAAAAAGCGGTGTCCGGCTATAAGTTTGAATGGATTCCCGACATTAAACGCAGTAACTACATGGTGGACATGGAATATGAGAAAGGAATGCCTTATACCGATGCCTTAAGGCTTGCCATGAAGCGAGAAGAAAAGGCACTGGCATTATATAACGACCTTCAAAAAAAGGTGGATAACGAAGAACTTATAAAGGTATTTAAGATGCTGGCCCAGGAAGAGGCCAAGCATAAGCTTGCCCTTGAAACACTTTATGATGATTACATGGCAAAACAAGGTGATTAGCATTACTCCATGAAAAGGAAGGACCATCGAAAGACACTAAAAAAGGGAGGATGTGAATGCCAGATCCAATAATGATATACACACTCAGTACCTGCGGTCATTGTAAGGCTACGAAAAAGTTTCTGGACGAATGCAAGATAGCTTTTGAATTTGAAGACGTGGACCTGCTCCAGGGAGAAGAAAGAACCGCCATCCTTGAGGAGATAAAAAAATGGAACCCGAGCTGTTCCTTTCCTACTATTATAATAGGAGACAAGGTTATCGTCGGTTACAAAGAACATGAGATAAGGGAGGCACTTGGATTATGAGTGATGCGGAAAATCTGTACGAGATCCTGGGGAAAGTACAAGAGCCTAAAGGTTACTTCTTTAACAAGGACAAAAAAAAGGTAATCGAACTCCTGGAGTCCCTCATCGTGAATAAGAAACGATACGGGTATATGTCCTGTCCATGCAGATTAGCATCGGGAGACGGCAAAAAGGATCAGGATATCCTCTGCCCATGTGTATACAGGGAAGCCGATGTAAAGGAGTACGGAAGCTGCTATTGCAATCTCTATGTTACAAAAGAATGGAATGAGGAGAAGATACCTCACGAATATGTTCCTGAGAGAAGGGCACCGAATTTTTAACGAACGGAAGGTCTGAATTGTAAAGCAGAGATCATTAGGAAAGGAATGCATCCAATGTTTGTCCTTGGATTACAGGGAAGCCCGCGTGTCAAAGGAAACACCAACATTTTACTTTCTTCCTTTCTCAAGGAGACGGAAAGGCTCGGGGCCCAGGCACAACATTTGGACGTAGCTAAAAGAAATATCACCCCATGTCAGGAATGCGGCGTTTGTGAAGATAAGGGCTTTTGTCCCATTGATGATGACATGCAGGAGATTTATTCTTTACTTCGCCGAGCCGACCTTATAGTTATGGCAACCCCCATATTTTTTTACGGTGCCACTGCACAATTGAAGGCCCTTATTGACCGCTCCCAGGCCCTATGGTCGAGGAGATATGTCCACAAGCTTATGGACCCGGGCATGAAGTGGCGGCTCGGTTTGTTACTTGCCGTAGGCGCAACAAAAGGAAAAAATCTTTTCGAAGGGGTCGAACTGACCGCCAAGTATTTTTTTGATGCGGTTGGCGCGAACTTTGTGGGAAGTCTGACCTACAAACATATCGAAGCTTCGCGAGACATGGAAAAACACCCAACGGCCCTTGCGGATGCCAAGGAAAGGGCCGGGATCCTCGTAACACCTTTTTTGAATAGAAAGAAAGTCCTTTTTGTCTGCACGGAAAATGCCTGTCGAAGCCAGATGGCTAATGCCTTTGCCCAATACCATGCAGGAGACCGAATAGAAGCCATAAGTGCCGGCAGCAAGCCTGCACAGGAGATCAACCCTCTCATGGAAGAGGCCATGAGGGAAAAGGGTATTGACATGGCCTTTCGAAGACCAGTGTCCCTCGACAATTCCGCAAAGCTTGGAGCCCCTGATTTGATTATATCAATGGGCTGTAAAGATGCGTGTTCCCTCTTCCCCGGCGTCAAGAATATAGAATGGGACATGGAAGATCCGGCAGGAAAACCCATTTCATTTATGCGTGAAACCAGAGACGAAATTGAGAAAAGGGTGCTTGAACTGATAGAGAATGTGTAACGTAGCACCCCATAAAAATCCCCCTCAGTCCCCCTTTAAAAAAGGGGGAAGTGAAAGTCCTCCCCTTTTTTAAAGGGGAGTTAGAGGGGATTTGTCAGGGTTTTTGATTGAATCAGAGAACAAGTATTGAGTGAATACGTTTTAGGATATAAACACAACAACTAAACTTAAGGAGGAGAAAATTATGGATAAGTATGTATGTTCGGTATGCGGTTATGTGTATGACCCTGAGGACGGAGACACTGATAACGCAATAGCGGCCGGGACATCATTTGATGATCTTCCCGATGACTGGACCTGTCCTGTTTGCGGGGCGGCCAAGGATCTTTTTGAAAAGGAGTAGTGTCATGAAACCCATAGAGATTGCAAAGGGCATTTACTGGCTGGGCGTCGTTGACTGGAATGTCAGGGATTTCCACGGTTATTCCACTTATCAGGGGACAACCTATAATTCGTTCCTTATCATGGACGAAAAAATCGTCCTGATTGATACGGTAAAAAAGGAATTTGCCGATGAACTGATAGCAAGTATAAGCCTGTTAGTTGATCCAAGAAAGATCGATTATGTTATCAGTAATCACACGGAGATGGACCATTCCGGCGGCCTGCCAAGGGTGATGCAC
>JAIOSR010000316.1 GCA_021107495.1 Desulfobacterales bacterium
GGCTGCTGCCCGGCCCCAGTTCTACAACGTGTCAAGGGAGATCCGTTCTTCAGGCGTGGATATTATGCTGTGCCTGGATACTTCAGGTTCCATGCGGGCCCTGGACTTTAAAATAGATGACGAACCGGTCACCCGGCTTACCGCAGTCAAAAAAGTGGTCAGTGATTTCATCAGGAAACGGAAAACGGACAGGATAGGCATGGTGGTTTTCGGGGAAGAGGCGTTTACCCAGACCCCTCTGACCATGGACAAAGGCCTCCTCTTAGGTCTCGTGGAAAAAATGGAGATAGGTATGGCAGGAGACCGGACGGCCATCGGCTCCGCCATTGCTATCGGAGGCAAAAGACTTAAAGATCTGAAGGCCAATTCCCGGATTCTGATCCTTTTAACCGACGGCAGGAACAATGCCGGTGATATCACACCGGACGCCGCCGCAGAGGCTGTGCGGGCCCTTGGGGTAAAGGTCTACAGTATAGGAGTCGGGGGAAAAGGGCCTGCCCCTTTCAGGGTCAAGACCTTTTTCGGCACACGTCTCGTGCATCAGAGGGTTGACCTGGATGAGACAACTCTAAAAAAGGTCGCAAGCCTCGGGCACGGAAAATATTTCAGGGCAGCCGACAGTGAGCGGCTTTCGGAAATCTACGATATCATAGACAGGGAAGAAAAAACCGAAATCAAGGTAAAGGAATTTTTCCATTTTAAGGAACTTTACCCGATTTTTTTAATCCCGGCGCTCATTTTTTTGGGCCTCGAAATTTTTTTAAAGGCCACTGTTTTAAGGGTAATTCCATGACATTTGCCCGCTTATGGATATTGAATTTTCTATGGCTTATGCCTATTGCGGCGTTTGTTCTTGTGGTTTACGGCAGGCAGAGAAAAAAGGCTATCGAACGCCTTGCCGATTCGAACCTCTTAGCCCGGCTGACAGGAAAAAGCCGGAAAGGAAGGACATTCCTGAAAGGTTTTTTTCTGCTGAGCGGCTTAGGCCTGATGATCTTTGCATTAGCAGGGCCACGCTGGGGGAGTCATTACCAGGAGGTTACCCAAAAAGGCGTGGATATAATGATTTTGGTGGATGTGTCGCCAAGCATGCTGGTGGAAGATATCGAACCAAACCGGCTTGAGAGGGCCAGGAGGGAGATCTTGGACTTTCTGCGTGTGGTCCAGGGAGACCGCGTGGGTCTGGTGGCCTTTTCAGGGGCCGCCTTTATCCAGTGTCCTTTGACATTAGACTATGGGGCGCTTCAAATGTTTATAAACGTGCTCCGGCCGGACCTGGTCCCGGTACCGGGTACGGACTTAGGGGCTGCCATTGAAACTGGTCTTTCCTCTTTTGATTACAAATCCGAAACCGACAGGGTGATCATACTCATTACGGATGGGGAGGACAATGAGAACCTGGGGCTTAAGGCTGCCCGAAAGGCCGCAGAAAAGGATGTCAAAATTTTTGTATTCGGCATGGGAGAAACCGCAGGGGGACCTATACCGGCCCTTAACGGGAAAGGCGGATTTAGGAAAGATCAAAAAGGGAAGTTGATTTTGTCCAAACTCGAGGAGGAAGGCCTCAGGGAGATCGCTTCCGCGGCCCAAGGGACGTATGTGCAGTCAGTGGCCGGTGACCTGGATCTTGATATCCTGTATTTTAACGGGATCAAATCCAGCACGGAGGCCCGGGACCTTAAGAGCGGCAAAATCAAGGTCTATGAGGAACGGTTCACTTTTTTCCTGCTGGCCGCATTCCTGTTTTTGATCCTGGAGGGATTGATTGTTGAGCGGAAGCCGGTAACCTGAAAAGTATCCCAAAATACCTATGAAAAAACAGATTAACATATTTATTTTTGTACTCATCTGTGGGCTGATTAGTTCCTCCCGGGTCGTGGCCGCCGATAATCCCGACGAGCTTTACGCGCAGGGCCGTTTTGGGGAGGCCGAAAAGGCCTATGCCCGGAAAGACATGGATCGGCCAAAAAATATTCGCTATCGATACAACAGGGGTTGTGCCGCGTACCGGAATTCGGATTTTAAGGGGGCCGGGGCGGCCTTTTCCAGCGTTTTGAGGAGATCGGAAGATGAGCAGGTGAAGTTCAGGGCCTTTTACAACCTGGGTAATACCTCTTTTAAGCAGGGCAATTTTGAAGCGGCAGCAGAGCAATACAGGCAGGCACTCCTGAGTAACCCCGAAAGTAAGGATGCCCGGTATAACCTCGAATTGTCCCTGAGAGAGCTTGAAAAGCTGAAAAAGCAAAAAGGGCAAGACAAACAGGAGCAAAAGGGAGACAAAAAAGGTCAATCCGAGACAGGGAAAAAGGACAAAAACGAAGACAAATCGTCTTCCAAAAAGGGCTCCGATCAAAAATCCTCCCATGAGGGTAAAAAAGACAAGGGCCAAAAGGCCGAAAAACAGGAACCCAAAGACCTTTCAGGTGAGCTGAAGCCGAGGCAGGCAATGCAGGGAGAGCAGGGGGTGGATCAGCCCCCGGATGTTTCAGGGGCCATGCTTGATCGGAAAAAGGCCGAGGCATTGTTGGAGAATATCAAGGAAGACCGCTCCCGGTTCCTGCGTTTCCAGGTCCCTAAAGACAAAAAGAACGGCGTTCCATCCGGAAAGGACTGGTAGGATGAAGAGGGCTACCATATTTCTTGCATCAGTTTTTCTGTTTCTAATATTACCCTGGCAGGCTAATGCCGATATATCCATTACCCTGAGTCTGGACAGAAACGAAGCCACGCTGATGGACTCCGTAACAATGCTCGTCAAGTTGTCCGGGGTTCGAAAGGGCGACGCACGCCCCGTTTTGAAGGGCCTGGAATCCTTTGACGTTACACGTGGAGGGTCCTCGAGTCGCTTTGAGATCATAAACGGAAAGGTCAACTCAGGGATTGATTATACATATCTTCTTCGGCCCAAAAAGACAGGGGCCTTCAAGATAGGACCGGCAGAGGTAAAAGTAAAAGGCAAGACCTTCCGGAGTAATGCCGAGACTTTGAAGATAATGGAACCTGTCCGGTCTTCAGATGCTAATCGAGGCCCCCTTTTTCTCAGTGCCGCGCTTTCGTCCAAAAAAATCTATGTGGAAGAGAAGGCCATATACTCACTTAAGCTCTACTGCCGGAAAAGGGTCGGAGATCTTTCCCTGAATCTTCCGGAAACGGAACATCTGACCTTTAAACAATTAGGAAAGCCCATTGAATACCAGGGCGTTTATAACGGGGAATCCTATAAAATCCTGGAGGTGCGATATTCTCTGATTGCCTCTGAAGCGGGAATTTATGCTATCAGGCCCTCGAGAATGAACATGACCGTTGTTGAATCCCGGAGGCGATCTCGCGGGAGCCTTTTTGACGACCCCTTTTTATCCATGTCTTCAAGTCGCCCCATGACCCTGGACAGCGAACCCCTGGAACTGGAGGTTGTCTCCCTTCCCGACAAGGGCAGGCCTGCGGGTTTCAGCGGACTGGTAGGGAATTTTGAGATGGAATCCAGGCTGGAGCCGTCCCGTATAAAGGCAGGGGAATCCGCAACACTGACGGTCTGTTTGAAAGGCAGGGGAAACATAAAGCGCATGCCGGACCTGAAAATGCCCGACCTGGATCAGATCAAGGTCTATGCGGATCAGCCGGTTTTGGAAGAAAAAACCGATACCAAGGGTCAGACAGGCGCCAAGACCATGAAATGGGCCTTGGTGCCTGAAACCGAAGGGCGATACCGGATCCCTCCTTTAGTTGTCAGCTTTTTTGATACAAGAAAGCATAAATACAGCACAATAAAGACCAGGCCTCGTTCCCTTGACGTGCTGCCGGGCGAGGCGGCCCGGGTGCAGGCAAGCGCAGATCCAGGGAAAGGAAAGGCGCCTGAAGGACCTGCCAAAAAGGCGGTAAAAGAAATAGGTCATGACATCCTCCCCGTGCATGCCTCCATTAAAGACCTGGCCACCGGCTCACGGGAAAGGCCCGGGGGTCTGGTTTTCTGGGCGGTCCTTCTGTTTCCGCTTTTTGTTTATGGGGGAACCTTGTGCGGTCTCAAAATCGGAAGGAAATCCACTGCCTCCATGACCGCGGCAAAGGCAAAAAAGGCGTCTAGGGATTTTATCCGGAAATGCCGGCGGGATGACCTCGGCTCCAATGATTTGATTTTATTTATTACCGATTACTTCAATGATAGATTTGGTCTATCCCTTGGTTCTTTGACCCCGGATGAGGCGGCGGGGATCATGGAATCAAAGGGTGTCAGCCCTGAAACGACGGGTAAAATGAAAAATGTTATTAAAACCCTTGAAGATGCCGTTTACACCGGCAAGGGGCACGATAGCTGTGAGATGGGAGAAAATATCCCTAAATTGATCAGGCAGGTGGAAAAGGAGATCCGGTGAAACAATTTATTTCCATTTTCATCCTTGCCATGGCTGTTTTTCTGATCTCTGATGCCAACGCGCGGGCAGATAAATTTGAGGAGACCTTTTTCAAGGCGAACCAGGCATACGGGGAAGGGCGCTTCCAGGAGGCCATTCAGGGATATGACCGGTTGATCCGGTCCGGCCACCGGAATGGACACCTGTATTACAATTTGGGTAACGCGTATCTTAAAACAGAACAATTAGGTCCGGCCATGCTGAACTATGAGCGGGCATATCTTATCATGCCAAGAGATGCGGACCTGAACTTCAATCTTTCCTATGCCCGGGATCAGATGCGGGATGCAATTCCCCAATCCCAGGGGCTTTTTCAGACGGCATTTTTCTGGTTGGATTCCCTGAGCATGGCGGAAATGTTTTGGGCTTTTGCCTTATTGAACGTCCTGTTCTGGGGGATTCTTTTTATAAGACTATTTCATCGAATGGAATGGACCTACTACCTTTTTCTCATACTCCTGATTTTCTGGGTCATTGGGGGGACCTCTTTTGGGTTGAAATGGTACCAGGCGCGGTCTGATGATCGTGCCGTCGTTCTCAAGAAGGAGGTAAGCATCTTGGCCGGCCCCGATGTCCGGGATACAGTGCTTTTTAAACTCCACGAAGGGACCATCGTGCATCACGAGAGATCAGAGGATGGATGGTCCCTGGTTCACCTTCCGGATAAGAAAAGGGGGTGGGTGAAGTCTGAGGCCGTGGGATTAATCTTCGCCGTGCCACATGAAGACTTGGATCCTCTAATTTGAATCAATTTTCTAAGGTGCACAAAAAAATGTGCATCATGCACATTTTTTTGTGCACCTTCTTTTTTTTTCTCTTCGGTGAACTCCTCCCTTAGTACCAATTCAGAAATAAAAAAACTTATCCCATTCCCGATGATTCTTTGAAATACCAATAAAATAAGAGTCTTAGAATGATGACAACTTGAGCTGTTATAAATCTTGAATTTTTCTTAAAAAACAGCAAATTTCGGCACGGAAATTGATAGTGCTTTCTATTATCTGGCCTGCGATTTTGTAAGAATCATTGAGCTACCCTTTCTATTTTAAAACGTAGGAGATCTTCTATGACA
>JAIOSR010000116.1 GCA_021107495.1 Desulfobacterales bacterium
CGACATTAATTTGATCTCTGCGTTCATATGGTTGAAGTAGATGGACAAACGTCCATCCCTGTTTACATGAATTTCCGAAAGTTTGTTCAATGACCAAAGGCCCTTTTCCGGCTCCAAAACTTTCAGGATAAGTGATGCCATTTCCAGTTTTTCCTTAAGGGCATTCGGGTTTTTGCCGGAAACACCGGTGATAATTGGAAAATCCATATCCTCCCACTCTTTCACCTGTGTAAAAACCTCTCCCCGGTGGTTCATGTAAGAGACCTTTTCCAGCAGCACGAGGGCCGAAGGAGACTCCTTTTCAGCCTGTACGATCAAGGTGTGTGGAAATCGTCGAATCAATTTTGCCGATCTTATCCACGGGTGGGTCTCCATCTTTTGTCTCAATTCAATCAGGTTGAGTTCCAGCAGGCTCAAGTCAGTACTCAAACCGCAGGTTTGTATGAGTTCTTGCCTGATCTTCCTGTCAACACCCTCCATATCCACCTGCTTGAGCTTCATATAGGGGGACGAGAGCAAGTAATAGTAAAGAAACACGAAAGACAGGCTGATCACCGCTATACCGGCAACCATAAAAAGGACCTTCAAAAGGCCGGAACCGACTATTGGAATCACGCGGAAAACTGCGAGAAAGTCCCTTTTTGTCTGTTTTTTTACGGACTGCTTTTTTAAAACGGATTGCCTTTTCATCGTTTTAACGGCCTACTATTTTTATTTCCGGCTCCAATTCGATGCCTGTTTCTCTTTTTACAGTGTCCCTTGCCATACAGAGGAGGGCTAAGACATCTTTTGCACTGGCCCCGCCCGTATTTACGATATAGTTGGCATGTTTTTCCGAGATCATTGCCCCTCCGATCCTCTCACCTTTCAGACCGGACTTTTCGATCAACCTGCCGGCATAATCATTCGGCGGGTTTTTGAACACTGAACCCGCACTCGGGTATTCCAGGGGCTGGGTCTCCTTTCGTATTTTCAGGTACTTCTTAATCCGTTCAGCCACGACCCCTTCGGCCTCGCGGACCATTCTAAAACGAGCCCGAATGATCAGTTCCCCTTTTTCGATTTCAAGAGCCCTGTATGAGAACCTCAGTTGAGAACCGTCTATTACAACCACTTCGCCTTGTGGTGTGATCACATGAATTTCTTCTACGCTTGAACCGATCTCCTTTCCAAATGCCCCTGCATTCATGGTAATGGCCCCGCCGATCGTACCGGGTATACCGGCTAAAAACTCCATGCCTCCCAGTCGTAACTCACGACAATAGGTCAAAAGATCGGCAATAGAGACCCCTGCGCCTGTGAAAATTGTTGAATCGACTGCTTGTTCATTTGCAGCATAAAGGCACTTTGTTTGCTTCTCGATAACGGCTAAGGAACCGGCAAGCAGGATGGCCACACCTTCAAGACCGCCGTCCCTTACTAAGAGATTGCTTCCCCTGCCTACCACGATATAATCGATTTGCTCCTTATTCAGATATGCAATCACCTGCTGCAGCAATTTCGTACTTTTGGCCGTATAAAGGGCTTCAACCGGTCCGCCGATTCCAAAAGTCGTGTATCGGGCCATGGGACAATCAAACCGGACATCTTCTCCTGCTAAACTGACCAATTGTTCCTCTTGTCTTTTATCCATGATCACTTATAACCCCCCTTAATAAAGGGGGGGATGGGGGGATTTTGTGCAACGGCTTGAAAATCCCCCTGAATCCCCCTTTAGGAAAGGGGGACTTTAACGATCCAAACTTTCAATCCTTTACCCTCACCTGTTTCCTGTTTTCTGTTCCCTCTTTGCCGTTTGCCTTTTCCTCTTTCCTTTCAGCTCTTTCAGAAATTGATCCCCTTGTTTATTAATGTTACCCGCACCAAGTGTAATTACCAGGTCCCCGGGTTTTACAACTGCCAAAAGGGAGGAAGGGATATCCCCTTCACTTGGACAGGATATAACTTCTCTGTGGCCGTGTTCTTTGATTTTGCGGGACAGCAATTCAGCGCTCACGCCGTCAATGGCATCCTCACCCGCTGGAAAAATGGGGGCCACGATAAGAATATCCGCATCGTTAAAGCTGATAACAAAACGGTCAAACAGGGCCCGGGTCCTTGTGTACCTGTGAGGCTGGAATGCCACGACCAATCTCCTTTCGGGCCAGCACTCTTTGACTGTCTTGAGTGTTGCAATAATTTCAGTCGGGTGATGCCCGTAATCGTCAAGCACAAGGATATCCCTTTTTTCCCCTTTGACCTGGAAACGCCTCGCAAGCCCGCCCAAATTTTTGAGACCCTTTTTGATCACCGCCATGTCCAGATCCAGTTCAAGACCGACCGCCACTGCCGCTAAGGCATTTAACACGTTGTGTTCCCCGGGCATTCCCACTGCGATCCTTCCCAATGGGCGATCATGGTAAATAACCTCGAAGCTGACCCCCAGGCCCTTTTTTTCAAGATCCCCGCCTCTCAAATCCGCCTGGGAGGTCATGCCGTAGGTCAAATAGCGTTTTTTCAGACGGGGAATGATTCCCTGGATTTCCTCATTATCCATACAGAGGATAGATGTTCCATAGAACGGGACCTTGTTGATAAAACTGATGAAGGTCTCACGAATGGATTCGATACTACCGTAGTGTTCCATGTGTTCACGGTCGATATTGGTAACCACGGCCATTGAGGGAGATAATGCAAGAAAAGAGCCGTCACTTTCATCCGCTTCGGCGATTAAGATATCCCCCTGTCCCAGTTTGGCGTTTGATCCGCCCCAGATATC
>JAIOSR010000034.1 GCA_021107495.1 Desulfobacterales bacterium
GATCACTCGACCCCTTGACCCCTGGACTTCTTGAATCCTGATCATCGATCAACTCTTTTGGAGATGATCCAAAAATTAGAATATCCCGTCAATCAGATCATGTTCCACGTCTTTTGATGAAGTGACAATGCTGTCAATTATTTTTACGCCTTTTTTCACCTTTACCTTTTCCCAGATGATGGAGCGGCGCACTTCCACGCCTTGTTCCAGGACCGTTTCACTGCCTATGACCGCCCAATCCTTTAATACGGCGGAGCTGTCTATCCGGCAATCAGGGGAGCGCAAAAAGGATTTTCCGTGTAATGCCTCTTTATTGGCAAGCACATAGCTTTCAACCGTGCCGATGTCACGCCATTCATGCGCCTCTGATATATAAGCCTTGGGGGGCGTACCTTTCCGTATCAATTCCCTGTACCAATGGATGATATTTGAAAAAACGTTTTCAGGAATACGGGCCATGAGTTTCGGGTCAATTATGTGGATGCCTGTGAAGGCCAGTCTGTTGGCAAGGTTTTCATCTGCAATATGGGTGATGTTATTTTGAGCATCGATTTTTATCTGGTTGAAAGGGGGTTGGTCATGGAGGATAAGTGTGGCAAGACTGTCTGAGCGCTTATGGGCCTCATAAGCGTTGCGCAGGTTGATATTCGTCAGGATATCACTGTTCATGACTATAAAAGGGGAATTATCCCAGAAATCCTCTGTATTCTTAATACCCCCTCCCGTACCAAGAATATCCGGTTCAACGCGCACGTCTATGTTTATATTGAAAGGCCTGCCGCCATTCAGGTGTTCCACAATCTGCTCGTGATGATGATGCGCGTTGACCACAAGCTCACTTATTCCGTATGTTTTCAGATATTCGATTATCCGGTCAATAATCGGAACATTGCCCACCGGCATCAGGGCCTTTGGTGTATTTAAAGTAAGGGGTCTCAACCTCGTTCCCAGACCCGCTGCAAGAATCATCGCTTTCATGGAGTTCCTTAACGCCCCATCTTTTACTAAGGAGGGGAGGGGGGATTTTATCAAGGGTTTTGGTCAAAATCCCTTTTTTCATTGCAATTATCGGCCACTGATTATACATGCTTGAAGACCACTAAAAAACGGTCCAAATAAATATCAACCATATACCATACGCATTGAGCCATATCCAGGAACTTTATGCGAAAGATCATTGCTAATGCGCTTTGAGATATCGCCTTGAAAAACACCTCATCCCTGCAATTAAGTTTCAATATTATTCGGTTTTTCAGGCTGCTAAAATGTTACAAGGAGTCTTTGCGAGTACTGTAATTTTAGAGGCTGATGGAAAATGTGCAGATGCAAGGCGCGCGAAATCCTGAGGAATGAGGCGTACATGAACGTACGTCGGAGTGACGAAGGATGAGCGCAACTTCGCAGATGTAGGTTTTCCGACAGCCTCCTAAAGGAGAAACATCCCGTGCAGTCCACACTCGATCTTTCGGAATTGAATACCAAAATAGGCAGGCTCTTTATGGCGGGAATGCCGGGGACTCAATTAGACGACGATACGGAGGCCCTTATCCGGGACTACTGTCTTGGCGGGGTGATACTTTTCAGCAGAAACATTGAAGATCCGGTTCAGTTGTCCACGCTCATAAATGATCTCAACGATGCGGCCATGAAATATCACGGCAAGGCACTGTTTTTAGCGATTGACCAGGAAGGCGGGCGCGTGGCCAGGTTACAGGAGCCGTTTACAATTTTTCCCGGGAATACGGTCATTGGAGAGGATAAAGACCCGGTAAAAAGGGCAGGGGAGTTTGCGCGGGTCACGGCGAGGGAAATGCTGTTGACCGGCCTAAACATGAACCTGGCCCCGGTTGTGGACGTGCGGAGAGGGGAGCCTGAAAAACATTTAGGGGGCCGGACATTCAGTGACAACGCCGAAACGGTTGCGCTTCTGGGACAGACAGTCATAAAGGGGCTTCAGGAAAAGGGTGTCATGGCCGTGGCCAAGCACTTTCCCGGATTGGGCAGGACGTCGGTGGACCCGCATCATCATCTTCCGACAATCGAAGCCGACATAAAGGAGATTGAAGAGATCAATCTCCCCCCATTCAAATCGGCCATAGAAGCGGGTGTTTCCGGGGTTATGACGTCCCATGCCATCTACCCGGCCCTTGACCCTGATAATCCGGCAACGCTTTCATACAAAATCGTCACGGGACTCCTGAGAGAAACCCTGGGCTTTCAGGGACTCGTCATTACCGATGACCTGGAAATGGGGGCTATCGGCAAAAAGTGGGGTGTGCCTGCAGGGGCAATAGCCGCTTTTGAGGCCGGGGCTGATATCCTTTTGATATGCGAGAATCAGAATATGATCCTTGAAAGCATAAAGATGTTGAGACAGAAGCTGCTTAAGGGCGAGATTCCTTCTGACAGGCTTCACCAGTCCATAGAGCGGATCATGGCGGCCAAATCCAATTTTCTCAAAAAGCCGAAAAAGGTATCCCTGAAAGAAGTGCAAAAATATTTTTCCGTTTAAAAAAATATGGATCATCTCCCGATTAGTTGTAGTTAATTAAGGCAAAATAAATGGGTTATCTCCAATTGAGCAGGTGTTATCCCAGAGGGTGCAAGGGGCCAAGGATTCAAGGTGTCGAGTGATCCACCACAGAACAGGCGGATAAAAATACTAAAGAATTACAAAGAATTGAAAGCGCTGACAGAGGCTTTAGAAAACAAACCCTCGAATCCTTGGACCCTCTTCTCCAACTAAAATGGAGAAGAGCTAAAAATATTTTTCCCTTTAATCCTCTGATTAGCATGTCATGGATGCGGCATAGTTCTAAGAAAAAGGAACTGAAATGATAGATCTCACCATTATCTGTGTCTATTTTCTCATAATGCTCTTTGTGGGCTGGAAAAGCAGGCATCAGTCTGCCGAATCATACTGGGTGGCGGACCGGAAATATTCCACGGGCCGTATAACCATGTCCCTGGTGGCCACCATCTTTGGTGCTTCCTCTACCATGGGAATAATCGGTCTGGGTTATTCCCGGGGTCTGACCGGGGCCTGGTGGGCATTGATCGGCGGGCTGGCACTGATCCCGTGCGGGTTCTTCCTGGCCTCCCGGATTCGCGCCCTGAATGTCTATACCCTTCCTGATATCCTGAAAAACGCCTATGGCGAGCGGGTCTCCGTGCCTGCCGGGATCATGATTTCCGTTGCCTGGTGCGGGGTAATAGCGGCCCAGCTTATTGCGGGAGGGCGGCTTATAAGCGGGCTTTTTCCCATTGATATGGATGCGGCACTGGTCTTCGTGGCCGTTGTGTTTACCATTTACACCTTCTGGGGCGGTCAGCTCTCGGTCATAAGGACCGATTCATGGCAGTTATCCATATTTATAGGGGGGCTTTTTGTTTCATTGGGCTTACTTATTCATTCCCAGGTATCCGCGAACGGATTCTGGCAAAATATCCCGCAGACCCACTGGCAATTTCCGGTCTCGGAAAAATTCGGGTGGTATCAAGTCCTGGTCTTTTATCCGCTCATCGTGGGGCTTCCCTATCTGGTGGGACCGGACATCTACTCGCGAATCCTGTGTGCAAAGGAGGGTCAGACAGCAAAAAAGGCCGTATTACGGGCGTCCATGTTTATTATACCATTGGCCTTTTTGTTAGCCTTTTTCGGTGTCCTGGCAAGGGCCAAGTTTCCGGGTATCCCCCCTGAAAGCGCGCTCCCACAGACCTTAAACATGCTTATCCCCGTTGGTCTCAAGGGTCTGATCGTGGCGGGTTTTTTAGGGGCCATCATGTCTTCGGCCGATACCTGCCTTATTTCCGCGTCCACTATCCTGACCCTCAATGTGATTCGCCCGATCTCGGGCGCGAAAAAGGAACAGCATCACAATATCACCAGGGGGATGGTTCTGATCCTTGGGGCGGTTGCATGGTACATAGCGAGTCAACAAAAAGGGATCATCTCTTCACTGCTATTAGGGTATTCGGTGTTTGTGGGGGGAGTCGTGTGCCCGACCCTTGCAACATTTTTTCAAAAGGGCCTTAAAATAACACCTAACGGCGCGCTCTGGGCGGTTATTATAGGGGGCGGGACGGCCATACTCGGAAAGATTCAGGGTGGTGCGGTTTTAAAGA
>JAIOSR010000538.1 GCA_021107495.1 Desulfobacterales bacterium
AAGTAAGTACAAAAAAATTTAGTATTGCAGTATTATATCGGAGATGAGGATAAAAAGGACTATCAAAAGGCCCTCAAATGGTTCCTTATAGCCGCAGAACAGGGACACCCCGAGGCACAGAATTATGTCGGTCTGATCTATGATGCAGGAAGGGGCACAAAAAAGGATGAGATTGAGGCCATCAAGTGGTTTCAAAAGGCCGCCGAGCAGGGACATAAGTTTGCGCAATACAATTTAGGGTTGCAGTATTATATCGGGGATGAGATTGAAAAGGACTATCAAAAGGCCCTTAAGTGGTTCCTTATGGCCGCCGAGCAGGGACACCCCGGGGCACAAAATTATGTCGGCCTGATCTATGATGCGGGAAGGGGCGTAAGAAAAGATGAGATTGAGGCTGTCAAGTGGTTCCGAAAGTCCGCAGAACAGGGATACAAATCCGCCCAGTACAATACAGCCTTGCAATATTATGAAGGAGATGAAATTCAGAAGGATTATCAAGAAGCCTTAAAATGGTTTCGAAAAGCTGCTGAACAGGGACATCCTAAGGCGCAGAACTTCCTTGGTATTATTTATGAAAATGGACTCGGAGCCAAGGCTGACGATAACGAAGCAATGAAGTGGTATCGCGAATCATCAAAAAATGGCAATTCAGACGCGAAAAATGCCTTAAAACGTTTAGAAAGTTAACCGATCGAGGGTACACATGATCCAGGTTCTAAAACCCCATTTCTCATGAAGAGAGGTGGGGTTTTGTGCTCATTAGAGAGAGATACAATGAAATGGAAAACCACGGCTATTGTCTTGACTATGATGTTGACCTTTTCAATATACCTTGTCGCAGACATAAGTGCCGGCCAACAGGCCGATATATTTACAGAGTATCTCAAGATTTTGGAGAGTCGAAAATATACAGCGGGCAGGGCTATTGATCTGCCGTTTCCAAAGGAGATAATTCGAAAGGCGATTGTTCAGGAACTCTTAAATCCTACGCACAAATCGCTTAGACACGACATGGAGGCAGCATATTTAGAGTTAGAGACATTTATTTGCGAAAAAGACTTTGAAATAGTTAAAAAATATGAACAAAGCTCTGGTTCTAAAAAAACTTCTCCTGTCATTACAAAAGGTCTTTCTGAGTATTCTGAAATCAGACGAAGAGTTTTAGACAGCCAGAAAATGCGTATGGAGAAACTCAGGCGATTAAAACAAAGCCATGTGAATACCCTGAAGTCCTATTACTTGCCAGAGATCGAATGCCGTTTTAACATTCCGATTGACTTTAAAAAAGCCGACGTTCGAACCCATACAATGGTTGAAGAAATGAGGATGTCCGTTTGTCCGGAAGATCTGTCCCAGGAAGAGAAGAGGGAAAGTGCAAAACTGGAGGCTGTTTTTTTTAAACAGTTAAACAAGCTTAAATTGCCCTTGAGGCCCTTTTTTACTGTTCGGATCCGAGATATCGGCAGACCTGTTACTGAGTACGATTTTGAAAAACAGATTTCTATTTTTGAAAAAATGACCAGGGACATGGGAAATGCTTTCGAAAATGTCGATGCGATAAGGATGATTGATCATGTACTTACGGGAACACCCCTAATAAATTATAAGAATCATTCGGCAATTATCTCCCATCAGGAAACCAGTTCTTATGGAAATGCTGAAGGTTATTATCTCATCCAGTATTTTGTCTGCTACAGAAGTGGATTGCTCACCCTGACTTTTTATAGTGACAGGTATGCACTGAAAAGCGACATAAATGATTTTAAAACCATCGTCTATAGTATGAAATTTGGGGAAAGGACAAGATGGTAGCCCGAATATCGACTGTTACATTTATGCACCGCGGGAGTGACTTTTAGCCATGATATCGCGGCCGGTCTCCGGCTCCGCTTCCAGCCCGTAGGGCTTCCAGGCCGGAGGGTAAAGATCCTACAGAGCTTTAAGCCATAGACCATGCCCGATGTGCCTTTGTTCCTGAATAGTCACGATTTTTTTTGACTATCCGCCGATTCATCACTATATTATTGCCCTAAGAGGCGCTTAGTAATGGAAAAAAAATATGGTTCCAAGTTTTTTCTTATATTTTTGTTATGCTTCCTGTTCCTGTTTTTATGGCTCTTCTGGACATATGTTTCAGCTATTATCTTAGCGCTGCTGACGGCAAGCGTGCTTTATCCCATGTACTTATGGATCAATAAACTTTTCAAAGGCAGGGAAAGTTTAGCCTCTCTTTTTATGGTTTTTTTCATCTTTCTTATCCTGATCATTCCGGTTGGATGGTTCGTCAGCACCCTTTCCAATGAGGCGTTTGATTTCTACAGCCGGGCCAGCAGTGCCGTTTCCCTGAAAAAGATCCAAAATAGTCTTGAGAGTGACTCCACATGGGCTAAACGGATCAGGAAAGTCGGCAAAATGACAGGGATAGAATTCACACCCGAAACAGTTGAAAAACTGGCGACTTCCATTGGAAAAAACGTTGGTTTCTTCCTTTACAGGCAGACCAGTTCTATTGCCACGAATCTTCTCAGTTTTTTGGTCCATTTTTTCTTGATGATGTTGCTCCTTTACTACCTTTTTCGGGATGGCGTACGTCTCAAGGATTACGTTTCCCAACTCTTGCCGGTCCCGAAAGAACAGTTTGAGAAGGTGGTTAAAAAATTTCAGGAAATGGGGAAGGCCATCATTGTAGGCAATGGCTTTGCAGGAATTGTTCAAGGTATCTTAGGGGGTTTCGGATTCTATTTTTTTGGCCTCCATTCGCCTTTTTTATGGGGAACAATCATCGCCTTTATGGCCTTTCTGCCTATTATCGGGGCCTCAGTGGTTTTTTTGCCTGCCGCTGCCATCATTTTTGTCCAGGGAAAGATAGGATTGGGGATCGGTTTTTTAGCCTACAATGTGTTTTACAGCTCTATTATGGAGTACCTGATAAAACCCAGGGTAATCGGTGAAGGCATGCAAATGAATTCAGTTCTGGTATTTATCGGGATTATCGGGGGCATAAAGCTTTTTGGTATCCTGGGTATTATCTATGGCCCCTTAATCATTACCATATTTCTAACGCTTGCGGAGATATACAGACTCGAATACAAGGAACAGCATGTTTAAAAGGACTTATTAACTCTGAAGCTGTAAACGCCAATATCATGAAATGTGAGGAGGTTTAAACATGAATGTTGAAAAAATACTTAAAAGGAAAAAGGTCCTGATCGTAGATGACGAAAAAGACATACTGGATCAGTTGACGGAAATTCTGACTATGTGTAAGGTTGATAGGGCTTCCTCTTTTGAAGAGGCAAAGGAGCTTCTTGAAACCAATTTTTATGACATCGCCGTTTTGGACATCATGGGTGTACACGGATATGAACTTCTGGAGATTGCAAATAAAAAAGACGTCCCGGCCCTGATGCTGACGGCCCACGCACTCACAAAGGATAATCTTAAAAAATCCTTTAAAAAAGGTGCGGCATATTATGTGCCCAAAGATGAGATGAGTAAAATAGATGTCTTTTTGGCAGACATCATTGATGCCAAGGAGAAAAACAAGAATGTGGTGGTTAAATGGTATGAGAGGCTCAGCGGGTTTTGTGACAGAAGGTTTGGGCCTGACTGGAGAGATGACGAACCGGATTTCTGGGAACACCTCTTGAAATACTGAATCCCGGGTAAGGAGGCCCAACCATGCAAAAACAGGGTGTAGGCATTACCATAACGCAGCATATCTTAAAACAACAAAGGGAAAACCCCTTGGCGACCGGGGCCTTCACGACCTTGCTTAATGAGCTTATAGTTGCAGCCAAAGTCATCTCCAGGGAGGTGAACAAGGCAGGTCTCGTGGATATTTTAGGATCCACGGGGAAAATCAACGTCCAGGAAGAGCAGGTACAAAAATTAGATATTTTTTCAAACCAGATCATTATAGAACGCATGCAGCATATCGGCCAGTTATGGTGTATGGGCTCGGAAGAAGACCCCGATCTTATTGATATCCCGCCTCAATTTCCCAAAGGGGACTATATCCTGGTATTTGATCCCTTAGACGGTTCTTCCAATATCGACGTAAATGTGAGCATCGGGACTATTTTCGGTATTTACAAAAGAAAGAGCAACGCATCGGGTACCGATCCGCTGCTTGACGATGTTCTCCAGCCCGGTCTCAATCAGGTTGCCGCCGGTTATTTTATTTATGGTTCAAGCACAATAATGGTGTACACCACTGGAAATAATACCGGAGTTCACGGGTTCACATTGTTTCCAAGCGTTGGAGAATTCCTGCTGTCCCACGAGAGTATTCGCATTCCCGAACAGGGAAAAATCTACAGTGTAAACGAAGGGTATTATTCTTACTGGGATGAAAAGACCAAGGCTCTCATAGACCATTTTAAAAACAGCGGCAAAAAAACCGGGCACTCTTACACTGCAAGGTACGTGGGCAGCCTGGTGGCCGATTTTCACCGCAATCTCCTCAAAGGCGGTATCTTCATGTATCCTGCCGACAGCAAAGATCCCAAGAAGCCAAAAGGCAAGTTAAGGTTGATGGTCGAGGC
>JAIOSR010000179.1 GCA_021107495.1 Desulfobacterales bacterium
GACCATTATTTCCATCGGGACAAGGCTATCGAGCATGGCCTGGAAATGGCCCGTGACGGTGCGGACATAATTGATGTGGGGGGGGAATCCACAAGGCCCTACGCCAAAGAAGTCTCCGTTGCTGAAGAAATGGATCGGGTGATCCCGGTGATAGAAACCCTCAACAAAGAACTCTCCGTTCCTGTCAGCATAGACACATATAAGAGCGAGGTAACGCGGGAAGCCTTGAAGGCCGGGGCATCGATGATTAATGACATCAGCGCACTCAGGTTTGATCCCGATATGGCGTCAATTGCGGCAGAGACCGGCGTTCCGGTGATCCTCATGCATATGAAGGGCACGCCCGGAAACATGCAGGACAATCCCACCTATGATGACCTCATTTTAGAAATTCTGAACTTTCTAAAGGACGCCGTTACGCGGGCCGTAAAAGCCGGGATCAGAAAGGACCTGATTATTGTGGACCCCGGTATCGGCTTTGGAAAAACATTTGATGACAATCTCAAAATAATTAAGGAGCTGTCGAGGTTTGCCTCTCTTCAAAGTCCCGTTTTATTGGGCTCATCCAACAAGGCATTTATCGGGCACATATTGAACAAAAAGGCCCATGAGAGAGATACCGGAACAATGGCGACGATAGCTGCAGGCATAATGAACGGCACCCATATAGTGAGGGTGCATAATGTGAAAAAGGCCGTGGAAACCGCCAGGATAGTTGATGCCATAAAGACAGGGCGGGTAAGCAATCTCTAACGTCGATTCATCCTTTCATTTGAAAGTTGTTGTGTCTTAATGGTATTGGCAAGAAATGTTGCGGGTTACGCGTTGCGGGTTACGGGTTCTAAACATGGCAGGGCTTGCTGGATTTACAGGCAGGGTGAGGGATATGTTATTCTGTATTGACATTGGTAACACAAATATCGTTCTGGGTGTAACGGAGCAGGATCAGGTACTGTATCACTGGAGAATCAGGACCGAGAAGGAAGCAACACCCGATGAATTAGGGATACTTGTAAAAAACCTCTTCCAATCCGCCGGGATGACCCTCTCGGATGTCAAGAACACAATTGTATCCTGTGTAGTTCCGCCTTTGTTAAATACTGTTGAGGAGTTTTGCCGAAGGTATTTTAATGTTAAGCCCATGATTGTGAGCCCCGGCCTGAAGACCGGCATGCCGATCCGGTATGACAATCCAAAGGAAGTGGGGGCCGACCGGATTGTAAACGCGGTGGGTGCTTATGATAAATATCGCACGGCCCTGGTGGTGGTTGATTTCGGAACGGCCACCACCTTTGATTACGTATCAAAGGAGGGCGCCTATATCGGCGGTGCAATTGCGCCCGGCGCGTTGATATCCTGCGAGGCCCTTTTTCAGAAGGCATCAAAGCTTCCCAGGGTTGAAATCTTTGCCCGGCCAAAAAAAGTCATTGCGAGGGACACGATCAGCAGTATGAACGTGGGCATAATTTATGGTTACGCCGGACTGGTAGATGGTATTGTCAACCGGATGAAAAAGGAGTCTGGCGAGGAACCCACAGTGATCGCCACCGGAGGTCTTGCACCCCTTATCTGTGATGTCTCGGAGACAATCGACCATGTTGAAGAATTTCTGACCCTTAAGGGTCTTATGATTATTTTCAATAAAAATCAGTAACGATCCGGTTCCGGATGACCCGGCTCTGGTTGACCCCGGAAAGGGGCTGCTTTACTTAAAGTCGTACAGGTTAAAAGTGTCTAAAGTGATCTAAAGTGTCTAAAGTTATGGTGTCGCTTCGCTGCAATGTTTTTATATAATTGACAGAATTCCTTAACTTTAGCTCACTTTAAACTTTAGTTCACTTCAAACTCTTGGAGCGATTCTTCAGGTAGAGACATCTATCTCTGATCTAGCCCTGAAGACCAAGTTTTAAAAGCCGCATTCAGACATCCGATTCCGCCTTCCGCATACCGGGTTATCATTTAACTCCTTGACGAAGGGATAAGCCTTATCGCAAATGCAACTGTCATAAAGACAGCCGGGCTGAGGCCTGGGGACACTATCGGTGTCATCTCTCCTGCGGGCCCGCTTAATGAAGCCGATCTTCAATCCGGCATCGAAATCCTGGAGTCTTCCGGTTTTAAGGTCAGCCTCGCACACCATGTCTACTCCAGGCTGGATTATCTGGCCGGTGAGGATGAGGACCGGTTGAGAGACCTTCATGACATGTTCCGGGACCCGAATATAAAGGCTGTTTTCTGTGCCCGGGGCGGCTATGGCACAACCAGGCTGCTTGACAGGATCGAATATGACCTGATCAGGCAAAACCCTAAGATCATTGTGGGGTACAGCGATATTACAGCGCTTTTAATGGCCATTCAAAAAAGGACCGGACTAATCACCTTTCACGGCCCCGTAGTTCGAGAGTTTGCATCGGGTCACCAGGATAATTATGACAATTTGATCAGTCTCCTGTCTTCCGACAAGCCCCTGAAATTGAACCTTTCTAAAGGGGACGTGCTTATGCCGGGCAAGGCCACGGGGTCATTAATGGGCGGCAATCTGAGCCTGATCTGCCATCTTATCGGCACCCCTTTCCTGCCGTCTCTTGATGGCTGCATCCTTTTTGTGGAAGAACGGGGGGAACCCTTATACCGTATCGACCGCATGTTGACCCATCTGAAACTCAGCGGACAATTGAGCGGGCTTTCAGGCCTGGTTGCGGGTAAATTTGAGGAATGCGGTGAACCTTCAACCATTAACAGGATATTAATGGATGTGCTGTCGAATCCGGATATCCCCATTGCAACCGGACTTGAGGTCGGACACGGGCACAAAAACCTGGCCCTTCCGCTCGGCCTGCCGACAGAGCTTGATACTGATCGCATGACACTGTCCATTAGGGAAGTAGCCGTCGAAAATTCACCATGAAAGAACCTGAACAACTATCCACACTTGACAAATGGATCAAAGAGGATACCCGTGCCCTAAGCGTCACAGGTTTGTCCGGCACTGCGCAGTCCTATTTTTTTTCCCGGGCCCTTGCCCAACTTCAAAAACCATGCCTGGTCATCCTTCCTGACAGAAAAGAGGCCGAGAGACTCTACAAGGAACTCAGGTTTTTCATGCCCGACCGGCAGAAACAATCAAATGCCCCGGACATTCGCCTCTTTGATTTTCCTCCCTACGATCTTTCCCCCCTTACGGGTCTCAGTCCCCACAGGGATGTGCTGAACCGTCGCATTCAGGCCCTTTATTCGCTAATGTCCGATAAGAACCCGGTCGTTATTACCTCCCTTGACGCAGCATCCTTCAGTCTTCTGCCAAAGGAAGTCTTTGTGAGATCTCTTGAATTTTTGGAAGTGGGAGAAGAAGTGGACAGGGAAATCTTTCTTAAAAGACTCGAGATCACGGGTTACAAACGGTCCTCGTTAGTGGAAGAGGAGGGCGATTATGCCGTGCGGGGTGGCGTCATCGATCTTTTTCCCCCGCTTTACAAGCTTCCGGTTCGCCTGGAATTCTGGGGCGACCGCCTTGAATCAATCCGTCAATTTGGTTCACTCAGCCAGCGATCTGAGACCCATCTGAAAGAAATGGTTCTCCTCCCTGCCAACGAGATCATCATGGACGTGGAAAACATAAAAAGGGCGCGGTCCATGGGCAGGTTGCCCAAACAGCCTGAAAACGGAATGGGCTTTCCAGGACAGGAGGCATGGCTGAATCATTTTTATCCTCACCTGGACACCCTGTTTCAATATCTTCCCAGGAACGGTCTTATCACTCTTTTTGATCCGCACCGTGCAAAATCCGTGTGTGAAAAAATGGAAGAGAAGTTCCGGTCCGATATGAACAGATTCCGGAAAGAGGCCACCGAAAAGGGAGCGCCCTTCCCTGAAATTGATGGGATACTGGTTCCTTTTGAGGAAATGACCAGGCAGTTTGAAAGTCATCAGCTACTTGAATTGAGTCAACTGGATCTGGCTGAAAAGGGTATGCAGCGTAAAGTAATCCGTATAAAAGGCCGGTTTCGAATTGATGATGACTTAGACGTAAGGCTCCCGGGCCGGGGTAGGGTTTCCATGGCGCCTTTAGCCCAAAAAATTACCTCATGGCTGGAATTGCGCTCAAAGGTTGTCCTCGTGTGCCGCACGGAAAACCAGGCAGATCGTCTGAGGGAGATCCTCAAAAACTACGAGGTCCGGGTAGACCGTGTAGTAAAGTCATGGGACGAGGTCCCGGAGAATCCATTGCTCAGCATCTGTTTGGGACGTCTTTCAAAAGGCTTTGCCTGGCCGGACCTCGGCATTTATGTGGTCAGTGAGGATGAAATTTTTGGCCCCAAAAGGGCCCGTTCCGCTACGGGGAGCAAGGGAAGAGAGCGTGCGCTCACATGGTCCGGTTTCAGCCAGCTCAAGGCCGGAGACTTTGTGGTCCATGAAGAACACGGCATTGGCCGGTACGGCGATCTTACAAAGATGGAAATCGCTCAGAAAATCAATGATTTTGTGATCATTGAATACGCCAATAACGACAGACTTTACATCCCCGCGGACCGCATCAGCATCCTTCAGAAATATGTTGGTGCAGAGGAAAAGAGCCCAAAGCTTGACCGGTTGGGGGGACAGTCCTGGGATATCGTCAAAAAAAAGGCCACAAAATCCGTCATGGCCATCGCAAAACAGCTTGTGGAGATTTATGCCTTAAGGAAATATAGAAAAGGCTTCGCCTTTTCTCCTCCTGATAACTATTACAGGGAATTCGAGGCCACCTTTGAACACGAGGAAACCCCCGATCAGATCAAGGCCATAGAGGATGTGCTGGAGGATATGGCATCCGACCAGCCCATGGACCGTCTAATATGCGGGGATGTGGGTTTCGGAAAGACCGAAGTCGCGATTCGGGCCGCATTCAAGGCCATATCCGACGGAAAACAGGTCGCCGTCCTGGTCCCGACAACGGTCCTGGCAGAACAGCATTACGGTACCTTTAAGAAAAGGATGGAACCTTATAATATCCGTCTTGGAATCCTCAGCCGTTTCAAGACCAGAAAAGAACAGGCGGAGGTCCTGGCAAAACTCAGATCCCATAAAATTGATATGTTGGTTGGTACACACAGGATGCTTCAGAAGGATGTCAAATTCACGAACCTGGGCCTCCTGATCATTGACGAGGAACAACGGTTTGGGGTGAAGCAGAAAGAGGCATTGAAAAAATACCGGGCACTGGTGGATGTGCTGGCCATAACGGCAACGCCGGTTCCGAGGACCCTCCATATGTCCATGATGGGTGTCCGGGACATGAGCATTATTGAAACGCCTCCTGAAGACAGGTTTGCCATCAAATCGTACCTGTCGCCGTATGATGAACCCCTCATTAAGCGTGCCTTACAATTTGAACTTGACAGAGGCGGGCAGGTATTTTTCGTGCACAACAGGGTGCAGACCATTGAGTACATGGCCGATAAATTGAGACAATTAGTGCCTCAGGCCCGCTTTGCAGTTGCCCACGGCCAGATGAAGGAAAAAGAGCTGGAAGCAACTATGATGCGTTTCCTTGATAAAAAAATAGATGTACTGGTCTGCACGACAATTATAGAGGCCGGACTTGATATCCCGTCGGCCAATACCATCATCATCAACCAGGTGGACCGCTTAGGCCTGGCCCAGGTATATCAGCTAAGGGGCAGGGTGGGAAGGTCTAAGGAAAAGGCCCGTGCATTCCTGCTGCTTTCAAATAATTCGGCATTAACAAAGGACGCGGAAAAGAGACTGAAGGCCCTCATGGACTTTTCCCATTTGGGTGCAGGTCTTCACCTTGCCATGCATGACCTTAAAATCAGGGGCGGCGGGAATATCCTCGGTTTTGCCCAGTCAGGGCAGATTTCAGCTATCGGTTATGAACTTTACCTGAAACTGATCGAGCGGACCATTGCCGAACTCAAGGGGGAAGAATGGCACGAGGATATTAACCCGGAAATCAATGTGGACATAACCGCTTTCCTGCCCGGAGATTATGTATTCGATACGGACGTCAGGCTGAATCTGTACAGAAGACTTTCCAGCCTGCGAGAAAAAACGGACCTTAATGCCATAGAGGAGGAAATCCATGATCGTTTCGGGCCCCCGCCCCAAGAGGTAAAAAATCTCATGGGCGTTATGTCCATTCGTATCCTCTTAAAAAAGTTGGGGATCGCCAGATTAGATGCCGGACGTCACAGTCTTAGCCTGACCTTCTCTCAAGACAACCCTGTTGATCCTGAACCTCTGGTCCGGTTGGTTAGCAGCAAACCCGGGATGTTTCAGTTTTTGCCCGGTAACAAGCTGAAGGTCAATACCGGTTTCCATTCTCTGCCTGATGATCTCCACGAAATCGAAAAGACCGTTGCGGCCCTTGATCTCGTGTAGTAACCGCAGTGCCGGTTGATGGCTCTCGTTACTAAACCTGCAAAATGGCATAATGACAATTGTCTGCATTCAAAAAATATGCTTGCATTTTCCGTCTTTCCTGGTAATCTAATAAATTCGGGTATTTCCCGATTAATTATTGGCGATTGAAAGTATCAACCGAAATTGTAAAAACATAATGACTCAACGCAGAACAAACAAAATCCACTATCTTCATACGAACTGTAGTCTTACTTTTTGTCTTTGTCTTATACCTTTTATAATCCTTGGCTGCGGTCCGTCCGGCCCGGCTAAAGACAAAGTGGCCATTGTTGTAGGGTCAAGACAAATTACCACCGATCAATTAAAAAAGGACATGGCATTTATAAGCGCCGACATGGACGTCCCGGATCATGACCGTAACCGGATCAGGGAGCAGGTACTCGCACTGGTCCTTGATCATTATTTGGTCCTGGAACACGGCAGGAAAACCGGTATTTCTGCCTCGGAACATGAAGTGCAAAGAATCATAAAAGA
>JAIOSR010000226.1 GCA_021107495.1 Desulfobacterales bacterium
ATCTGGAGCAGGCCTTGCAAAGGGAATGAGAAATTCTATTTAGGCAACCGGAATTCCTATCGGTTTCATCGGCCTGGCTGTCGCTATGCCAAAAAAATTTCTCGCAAAAATGGTATACGGTTTAAATCCCGTTATGAGGCCTTCCGGGCAGGATACAGTCCGTGCAAGCGGTGCATGCCATGAAACCCGGCTTGGAGTCTATCCTGTTTATTTAAGTAGCGATTTTTTGATCACAGCCTTGTTATATGCACCAATGATGTCCCTGCGGGTCAGAATGCCCAATAATTTTGATGAATCGTCCGGCGATACTACAGGCAGAATGGAGAAATCCTTTGATGTAATTTTTTCCAGGGCGTTATAGAGGTTATCGTCAAGTGATATGGTAACCACCTTCCGGGTGGCAAGCTCTTTGGCCACCACCAGGTCTTTCAAATCCTCATCAAAAGCAGCATCATGATAATCAAGAAACGAAAGAATCCCTTTCAGCTTGCCCTCATTATCTACCACCGGGAAGCTGTTATATTTACTTTTTGATATCCTCTCAGCCAGTCTACCCAGGCTTAGACTTTCAGGGATGGTCTCTATTTCCGGATTCATCACGTTTTTTACGGGTATTGACTTTAAGACATTGACCTCTTTTCCTTCCCTGATGTTTACTCCCCTTCTCGCCAGTTTTAATGTATAAATGGAATCCTTCAGCAACTGGCCGCTTGCTAAAGAACAAATAATGCATGCAATCATAAGGGGAAGAATAATCTTGTAGTCACCGGTCATTTCAAACAGAATCAATATGGCACTTAATGGGCCATGTGTGGTTCCGCTCACCACTGCCCCCATACCCACAATACTGTAAGCTCCGGAAGTGGCCGTCACTTCGGGAAAGACGGCATGGGCAAAGGTTCCGAAACAGCCGCCCGCCATGGCTCCCATGAAAAGCGACGGGGCAAAAATGCCTCCTGAACCTCCGGCCCCGATGGTAATGGATGTAGCTAAGATTTTACACACCATCAAAAGAAACAATAGCCACCAGGAAAGCTCTTGCATAAGGGCCAGATCTATAGCGCCATACCCTACACCCAAAATATGGGGTAAAAGTAGTCCCATTAAGCCTAAGATCAATCCTCCCAAGACAGCCTTCAGATATTCGGGGAATTTTATGCCGTCAAAAAAATCTTCAAAGCGATAAAGTACCGTAGTAAAAGTCACGGCGACAAGAGCACAGAAAAGCCCCAAAATAACATACAGGGGGAGTTCCCAGGCGCTGATCAGCTCATAAGCGGGGACTATGAATGCAGGGGCATCCCCGAGAAAATACCGGGAAACGGCAGTGGCAACAACCGAGGAGATGACAATAGGACTGAATGTGGCTAAGCCGAAATCACCCAAAACAACCTCAAGGGCAAACATTGACCCGGCTATAGGGGCATTGAAGGTGGCGGCAATACCGGCGGCTGCGCCGCAACCGACTAAGGTCCTGATCCGGTCGCCTGATATCCTGAGTACCTGCCCTATGGTCGATCCGATAGCAGAACCGATTTGAACAATCGGGCCCTCCCTTCCGACAGAGCCCCCGGTACCGATGCAGATGGCAGACGCCAGAGACTTTATGAGGACTATCCGCTTTCTTATTATCCCGCTTTTCAGGGCAACGGCTTCCATGACTTCCGGGACCCCGTGCCCTTTAGCCTCCCTGGCTAAAAAATATACAAGGGGCCCCACAACCAAACCGCCCGCAGCCGGGACCCATACCTTAAGATACCATGGGATCGCCTGGACCAGGTCCAGCAGATTGCCGCCGGCCCCGTAACAAATCGACTGAAAAAAGTCTATAAGATAGCGGAAACCAACCGCTCCAAGACCGCCTGTCAGGCCAACAAAAACAGCCAATATGGTCATGGTTGAATGCTCGTTGGTTCTTAATAGCTTGAGAATTGCGTGTTCCTGTGAAGATTGACGGGTCACTTCTTTACGGTGGGATATTTAAAATCGGAGTTAAGCATAAAATTTTCTACCAACTTTATCATATGAGTCAGCCAAAGCAGATTATGCAGATTTTTCTATCCTTTCCTCTCTTTGTATTGGCTCAATAAGCAACGGCTATAGCACCCGCACAAAAAAACGATTTGACTGTTTTTTTTAAATAGTCAAATACTGTCAACCTTAAATATTGCGCAGATATTTCTCTTTATTTTATTGTTTTTAGTTTGGCTTTTGCGATTTTAGCTTCGTTTGAGCCCGGATATTTTTTTATGATCCTTTTTAACAGAATACGTGAACTCTTCGTGTCCTTTATTTCATAAAAGGCCAGGGCCTGCCTCAGCATCGCATTGGGTACCTTGTTTCCCTTGGGGTATTTCTTTATTACTCCCTGGTAGGCTAAGATAGCCTGCTCATACTGTTTCAGGGCCATGTGGGATTCCCCTATCCAGAACTGGGCATTGTCGGTGAGGTCCGATTTGGGATATTTTTTTATAAAATCTTTAAAACCTGTAACCGCCTCCTCATACTTACCCTCTTTATAAATTGTAAGAGTTTTATCGTAGAACTCCTTATCAGACAGTACGTCCTTTTTTTCAATAACCGGGAGTTGCTTTGCAGGTTCTTTAGCTGTAAGAGGAGGCTTTAACGCGCCCTGTTGCGGCACCCCGGCAGTTCCTTCGAGACCCAAATATTCGTATATCTGCGTTACCTTTGCTTCCAGTTCGGCAATACGCCGGCTCAGGTCATGCACGGTCACCTTCATGGCATCCTGTTCGGTGGTGTCCCTTTCAACTGCTCGCCTGACCAATTCACGGTTATCTGCCACACGGCCTGAAAGATCCTGAATCTCTCCCTTGACCTTGTCGGTTTCGGCAACAGACTCGGCCTGGTTTTCATGGATCGCATCAAGGTCCCCGGATATTTTTGCGTCCATTTTGTTGACCTTGGCATTAAGGGCAACAATCTGATTATTCAGGAATAAAATATCTTCCTTGGTTGTGACACATGAGGAAAGAAACAGAAGGGCAAAAAGAATTAGGCAATGTTTAACTGCAAAATTTTTATTGAAGACAGACATGGTCATTTTTTAAACCATCGAACAAAGGAGCCGACCCCTAAAAACCAGGCCGGCTCATTTAGTTAACACGCAAACTCCAAGGGCCTTCAGTAGGCCTGCACCAGATCAACTTACCATCTTTTGACCAGACTAAACTCATCCCGCCGGTTTTTGGCCCACGCCGCATCATTATGTCCGGGATCAGCCGGTTTTTCTTCGCCATAGCTTATGCCCGACATACGATGTTCGGAAACTCCCAGGGCCATAAGGAACTTCTTGGCGGCATTTGCCCTTTTTTCACCCAGGGCCAGGTTGTATTCGGCAGTGCCTCTTTCGTCGCAATGGCCTTCAATACGGACCACATAGGCAGCATGGTCGCTAAGCCAGGCCGCTTTGTTCTTTAAAGTAGCCTTTGCCTCAGGCTTTAAATCCGATTTGTCAAAATCAAAAAAGATCTTTTGCGCCTCAAAATCCGCAACAATTTGGGCATCTTGGAGCGCCTTTAGCTTTGCCTGGCGGGCCTTTTCCCTTTTTGCGTAGTCATCAGCGGCTTTCTTTGCCGCTTTGGTATCTACGGCTTTAGCTTTTGCGGTCGGCTGAACGCCCCCGGACACACCTACCTGCTTCTTTGCGCAGGATGCCATAATCAAAAATGCCGAACATACAAACGCCAGGGCTATTAAGCCAGTGATTATTTTTTTTCTCATGCTCTCTTTACCTCCTCAATTTTTGAATTTATTCCAAATATACGAAATTGGGACGCCAAAAAATGTTAATAAAAATTATTTAAAAATCATTTAATAGTGATCATTTACACTAAAATCATCACTTTTTGCAAGAGAAAATATTTCTGCGGATCGAAAAATCATAATTTATAACACTTCCATTTCTCCATTTCAAGTATTTAGCATCAAATTACATTATTTTTCGTAACATTTTAGCCTTTCAAAAATCCGGGGATTACCCGGACATGGGTAAGCGAACCGTCAGCGCACCCAGGACGGGTCGGTCTGATCTCCCTTCAAAAAAGTAATTCTCCTCTGGTTCTGGCCGTTCGAGTTCATAATATATAAATGATAACGGCCTCCCCTGTTGGAACTGAACATGATATATCTGCCATCCGGTGACCAGCAGGGTTCTTCATTATCACCCTGGTCCTCGGTCAGTCTTCTCAGTTGGCCGCCGTCGGCCCTCATCGTGTAAATATCAAAATGACCGCGGTCCATTGACACAAAGGCAATCCGGTTCAAACTGGACCATGAAGGGGATGTATTATATCTTCCTTCAAAGGACAGCCTCTCCTCAGTCCCCCGAATCAGATCGCGCAAATAAATCTGCGGGGACCCGGATCGGTTAGAGACAAATGCAATCTTCTTGCCGTCCGGCGAAAACGCGGGCGACACATCAATGCCCCAATGGTCGGTCAGCCGTTTTTTGACTTTCCCGTTTAGATCGATAGTGAATATATCGGGATTGCCTTTCAGGCTCAGAGTCAATGCCATCTCCTTAGCGTCCGGCGCCCAGCAGGCCCCGATGTTCAAACCCTTTCGGCCTGAGAGTCGCTTAACCCTGCCTGACCCTAAATTCTTCAGATACAGCATGGGACCTGTGTCGTCCTTGTAAGAATTATAAGTGAGTTTTTCTCCATCAGGGGACCACGCGGGGGAAAGTGCAATGCTTTTGTCCGCTGTTACCTGACTCACATTATGTCCATCATAGTCGCACATATATATCTCTTTGTGACCCGAAGAATTTCCCACAAAAGCGAGTTTCGTA
>JAIOSR010000245.1 GCA_021107495.1 Desulfobacterales bacterium
CGCCGGGGCGCCACACTTTATTTGACAGTGAAAGTGGAGGAATAGTCTGTCGGTTATCTTAAAAAGGGCATGATTGAAAAAAACCCTCCCCTTCTTTTAAAGGGGAGGGTTTTTTATTTGAGATTGGAGAGTATTTTTTTAAAGGGCTGAGAATTATTTGGCCTGCAGTGCCTTCCCGATTGTCATGATTTCCGCTTCTTTGGTCCCTTCATAGAGTTCAAGGATTTTGGCATCACGATAATATCTCTGGACGTCATATTCCTCGATATAGCCATAACCCCCGTGGATTTCCAACGCTGCGTTGGCGCAAAAAACAGCGGTTTGGCCCCCAAAATATTTGGCCATGGCCGCTAATGTATGATCTGGTCGTCCCTCATCAATCAGCCATGCGGCTTTATAGACAAGCCCCCTCAATGCCTCGATCCTGATGGCCATCTCTGTAAGTTTTGCCTGGGTTAATTGGTAGCTTCCTAAGGGGGCGCCGAATACGTTCCTTTCGCCGGCATACTTGATGCTTGCTGCGAGACATGCTTGTGACAGTCCCAGCCCCTGTGCCGCCACCATGGGCCGTGTGGTGTTAAAAAAATGCATCAACTGGTAAAAGCCCCTGCCTTCTGTCCCAACCAGGTTCTCTTGGGGGACCCTTACGTCCTCAAAGCTGATCTCCGCCGTATCGCTTGCACGGATACCCAACTTACCATGAATTTTATTTGTTGTAACGCCCTTGGTGTCACTGGGCACTATAATCATGCTGAACCTGTTATGCCTTTTTTCCTCAGGATTGGTAATGCACTGGACAACGAAAAAATCGGCAACGCTTGCGTTTGTGATAAACATCTTGTTTCCGTTGATCACGTAATCACTTCCATCTTTAACGGCCCGTGTTCGGTAACCGGAAACATCGGTTCCCGCGTCAGGCTCGGTATATGCTCCCGCGCTTATCATTTCACCACTGCAAACCCCTGAAATATATTTCTTTTTCTGCTCTTCCGTACCGTACTGATAGATGGCCTCGCATCCGAATGTGGCCACAACGATATTCAAACCGATTCCCATATCCACCCTGGAGAGCTGTTCGGTGATGATGGCTACCCCAAGGCTGCCGGCCTCTGCTCCGCCGTATTCTTCAGGCGCCCAGGCCCCGACCAGCCCGTTTTCAGCCGCCTTTTTCACGATATCACGCGTGTATTTTTCTTCCACATCGCATTCCTGGATAAATGGAGTAAATTCCTGTTGTGCAAATTTGTAGGCCATGTCCTTTAACATCTTCAATTCTTCAGTCAATTCAAAGTCCATTGTCATCTCCTTATAAATTATATTTACTCTTTTCTATAAAACGGATTTCATGAACGTACAAGCTTTGATATGGTCATGATTGAATCGTTCATGGCGTCAAGACGATTGACCAGTACCTCAATAAAATAGGAGTTTATCTTATCCTTTACTCCGGATTTGGCATTTTTAAAAAATTTTTCATCAATTCTGATGGCCTGAACATCCTCATTGGCAATAACGTTACTCTGTCGGGATCTGTGTGAAAAAAAAGACATTTCCCCGAAGATCTCTCCGGGCCTTAATTTGGCTAAGCGAATCGGCGCGTCATTTACTGTTTTGCTTATTAAGACAGACCCCTTTATGAGTAAAAAAATTGATGTAAGGCTTTCCCCATCCTTAATAATAGTATCACCCTGTCTGAATTCACAGAGCGTGTGGTCCATCTTGGCAAAGGCTTTTTTCTCTTTGTCTGAGAACTTTTCAAATATCGGCATTTCTGTGATCATCTCGTATAGTGACATTTTAGTCTCCTTGTGGAAAAGGCATTATGTATCCGGTCACATGAAAATAACGTATCCGGTCAGTATCCTGAGGGAAAAACCCTTACGGCCTCCGGCCCATAGTACCTACGCCCCGGTGGGGTCAATCCCGGATTATGAATTTAAGGGTAAGCCTTTCATGCTGCTCCAACATATTGCGTAATCACAAAAGATATCTTTTATTAATGCAAAATATTATAAAACTCAATGAAAAATCGTTGGTTACGGTCAAAAAAGATTCTTAAATCCTAAATCCTGCCTCTCATATCCTTTTCTCATTTCCCCAGGCAACTTATGCCATCCATACCGATTCCAGGAAGTTTCCTGCAAAATCAATCATCAATCCGGGTCGATTGGCCTTCAGGTCCCAGGAAACAAAGCACGTAAGCGGATCAAGGATATCAGATTCCGTCACACCCAACTGTTCCGCTATGATTTTACTGGCCGCACTAACGGTGGTTAAAATTATCCTGTCGCATTTTGTGGATTCGTTGATCTTTACCAGCATGGGAACGGTTTTGAGCTGTTCAACGGCTTCTTCCCAGTGAATTCCGTTTATCTTGTGGCGCAAAATATAGGCGTTTCCCCTGTCACGGATGGTAAGCAGAGGGGGGTTGAGTCTGATTTGGGCGTTGTTGGCCCTGAAGGCGGCCATCTTTTTCGAGGCTATACATTGCAGCAGTTCTCTCTTTTTTTCGATTTCCGGGATCTGTCTTGCCTGTACCCGTTCGAATATGAATTTTTCCCCGTCTATGGTTATTTCCTTGAGACGGGTGGGATCAAAACCCAAATCCATGAGGTCACCAATTTTAAGGATATGGGACCGGGTCTTTTCCCGCCCCTCCAGCCAGGTGATCAAGCTTGGCCTGCTGTAATTCGGCAAGGATTCAATTATGCGGGCAGGATGTTTTCTCAGGTCCTCGGGGAGACGGGGCCATAATTTTCTGTCTCCGGTTACGAAAGAGCTTTTATTGTCAATTTCGGGAGGCGCATATGATTGAACCGGGAGCGCCGCAATCTCGGGAGTCAGCACAATTTGTTCCATTGATTCGCCGCCGGTATAACCCAAGAGGTCCCCGATGCGTCGTCTGAACGCGATGAGTTTTGTCACGAATCTGGTGAACATGAATCGCATGAGCGGTGTTGAAGTCTCTTTTTGAATTTCGTCCTCAAAGTAGAGGACCAGGGCTGTATGAAGATCCTTAAACTCGGTGATGGTTCTCTGAACCATCACCGAGTTATCCCTCATATCTATTGCAGCGCGTTTTCTTTTAAGATGGTGCAACAGCTTCATAACAGGTTCTCTGAGTTCTCTTTTCTGTAGCCTGGGCGGGACGTAAATCATGTAGTTTGCAAAGGAATTGGAAATGCCGTCCCCTATGATCTCCGTAACGGGTTCCCATGCCTGTCTGAAGTAGATGTCGAAGGTCGGATCATTCCCGGGAATGATATTGTCCAAGATACCTACAGCCGATTTTTGGGCCAGGAAGTCTCTGAAATATTCAAGCACGCGGTTACCCAGGCCTTTTCTCCTGAAAGGTAATGAGACCTCAACGTAAACGAGATAATAGCAGGGTATCGGCTTTTTCAGGTACAGCATATTCAAACGACCGAGGGTCTCCCCGGTGTCGGCCTTGATCTCAAATATTTGAAAACCGTTTTGGGAATCTTCGGGTTTCAGCCTGTCAATCTTTGCGCCGGATACGGTTCTGTTAACGAGATCCCACAGGTCGTTGAAGAGGTCGGCCATAACAGGGGATCCGGAAGACCCTGTGCGCATTCCTTCGTCGATAAGACCGATCAGACCCAGCCTCTCATTGAGTCCAAGCCGTTGTTCTTCAGTGGTAGTGTGATGTGATGTGATCTCTTTTGCTGTGGCTTCTTTCATGGTAGAGGTCCTCATAAGGACATAAGGGGTTGCATCAGTACTGTCCAAAATAAATCGATATTTTGATCTGGCTCTAATAATTTTAGTACGTTAATATTCGAAATTTATATTTTTC
>JAIOSR010000023.1 GCA_021107495.1 Desulfobacterales bacterium
CTCTGCATCCCCCCAAAGGGGACATATTCAAACAGGCAAAATGCAAATTTACCTTTTTTGATCATTTGAATTTGTCTCGTATTTCAATGTTCGAATTTGGAATTTACCCGTATCTTTGAATCTGCTACTCAATTTGTCAGGTTCACGGTTCACAGTTCAAGGTTAATTGCTTTGCTGTTTTCTTCATATCTCCTTGGCAACATAGAATTCGCTCCGGATTTGTTTGAAATAGCACCTGACGTTCTGCAAAAAATGGATGAACCATGCATTTGGTTTAGAATTGAACCTGCCTTTCATCAACTAGCCTTGAACCTTAAACCCCCTGAACGTTGAACCTGAGCAGTTACAACGTTTTAAAGACAATTCATCCTGCCAGGTTGGAATCAAAAACGCATGAGACGGGGTTATGAATATGCGAGGGCAGAAGGTTGCAATGTTCAAAAAACTTTCTGAAAACTAAAAACACCATAAAAGCTTAGTCTTCTGCAAAAGTGATTGAGTTTTAGCATTCCCGGATTTTTCAAATGGCTAAAATGTTACAAAACACACATGTTTTAGAATCATACATAGGAGGGCTTCCCGGAGACAATGATCGAAAAACAGCGCATTTGAGACTAATCACAGAAGGTTTTGAATTTTTATTCCTTTTTGTTTCAGTCCATTCTTTTGGGAAATGAGTGACTGACCGACGATCTTGTCCACCACATAAAACAAATTACCGCCTTCTTTTGCGTATTTCCGGCCATAAGAAATAGGCACATTCGGGGTTATATCGCCTAACAGGGATTCGGCCACTGATTTTATCTTCCGTTTTCCCGAAGCCAGCAGCACCACCGTCTTCGCCTCATAGACCAGTTTAGCGCCCATGCTGATAGCGTAGAGAGGGCATTCCTTATCAGACGAAAAATGTCCATCAGCCACGGCGTTGGCTACGGTATTATTGTCCAGTTTCACTAACATTACCTTGCCGGCCTTGAAAGGGATTCCCGACTCATGGAAGGCCACGTGTCCGCGCCCTCCTACTCCGATGATCTGCACGTCAATCCCGCCGGCCTTTTTGATCTTACGTACATAACCATTCAAAACAGTGTTGCGAATCCACTTCAGGTACTCGGAAGCAGGTTTTGCCTTGATAACAATCGAACGGCCTGCATCTGTACCAGCCTCTTTCCAATCCTTTGGGTGCGATTTAAGTTCACGCATTAATTGTTTTTGATCGATCAAAGAACCGTATGGTACATTTGTCTCTATGAATTTTTTTGTGAGAAGGCTAAAGAACTCCTGGATCATGAAATAGCAGTAGCTCTCAGGATGCATCGTGCGTTGCTGGGCGTTTTCTCCGGGGAGACCCACATATTCATCAAGATTGAAACTTCGAATCCGTCCGCTTTCAAATTCACCGGCATTGGCCGCTTTTACAAGATACTTGTAAAGGCCTGTGGGAGAACTTCCCGTGGCCAATCCCAGAACAAACTCCTGTTGTCTGCGCAGGGTTTGGGTGATATTCTTTTTGACAATTCCGGCAGCCACTTCACTCATATGTTTAAAATTACGCGTCACAAGAATTTTGAATGGCATGAATAACCCTCCTTTTAAAATAAGTGCAACTAAAGTGATCTAAAGTTGCGGAATTCTGTCAATTAATAAAAAGTGGAGCGTAGCGACTCATTAACTTTAGCTCACTTGTAACTTTAGTTCGCTTTCAACTTTTACAGTTCATCCGAGGTTAGGTCTTTAAAAAGATTCCCCCTCTGGCCAAAAGAACAGCGGTGCGTTCTCCTGCCCTGCAATCATCCGAGCGCATCTCTTACCACGTCGGCGATCTGCCCACAGTACTTTTCTGTCAGGTCATCGCTCGGCCCCTCGACCATTACTCGGCAGGCGTTCTGTGTCCCTGAATATCGAACCAATACGCGGCCCTGATCTCCTAATTCTTTTTCCACCTGTTTGATCGCCTCAACCACCTGAGGCACCGTGGAAATATCCGGTTTGCTCTTGACCTCCACGTTGATAAGCTTTTGCGGGAAGATATCCATCATGCCTGCAAGTTCGGAAAGCGGTTTACCTTCCTTGATCATTGCAGCAATCAATTGCAGTGCGGCGATAATGCCATCGCCGGTAGTATGGTGGTTGAGAAAAATCAGATGTCCTGATTCTTCGCCTCCTATCATGGCACCAAGACGCTGCATATCCTCAAGGACATAGCGATCACCCACCTTGGAGGCATGATGTTTAAAACCGTATTTCTTGCATGCAATGCTCAGGCCGAGGTTGCTCATGACGGTGCTGACCACCAGATCGTTTTGCAACTTTCCTTGTTCTTTGAGCATCCTGGCACAAATTATCATGATTTGATCTCCGGTTATGGTCCTTCCCTTTTCATCCACGGCAATTAGACGATCACCGTCGCCGTCAAAGGCCAGCCCAAGAGAAGCACCTGTCTCTAACACACGTTTTTCCAGGTCCTGCGTGTATTGGGAACCGCAATTATCGTTGATGTTGAGGCCGTCGGGATTATTATGGATGACCTCAAGGTCGGCCCCTAACTCCGTGAATGCGGCAGGGGCCACTCTATATGTTGCGCCGTTGGCCGTGTCAAGGACTATCTTCATTCCTTCCATTGACAAATCCCGCGGGAATGTATTTTTCAAAAAGACTATGTACCGACCAGGTGAATCCTCCATGCGGTAAGCGCGGCCCATTTCTTTCGATGGAGGGACCATCTCAGGCAGTTTACCGCCAAGTATGAGTTCTTCGATAACCTCCTCCTGTTCGTCTGACAATTTGAACCCATCGCCGGAGAAGATCTTGATGCCGTTGTCCTGATAAGGGTTGTGCGAGGCCGAAATCACGATGCCGGCATCGGCACGCATGCTCTGCGAGATAAAGGCAATACCTGGAGTGGGCAAGACACGGACCAGGTAAGAAACACCACCCATTGAACTGATGCCTGCCTCAAGCGAGCTTTCCAGCATATACCCCGAAATGCGGGTGTCTTTGCCTATAACTACCCTGGTCCTGTGATCCTCTTTTTTGAACAATTTGGCTACCGCCTGCCCAACGGAAAACGCAATTGCAGCGTCCATGGGATGACGGTTTGCTTCTCCCCTAATTCCGTCTGTTCCGAATAGCGTGCCCATAATTTTTTCTCCCTTAATTATTATGAAAGTTTCGATTTTTTTATAAGGGTTGCCAGGTATTTTGTCAAGTCAGCAGCATTTCTGTGAACAATCCATAATTCTGATGACATCTTTAGCGTTTTAAATTCCCTTGACCCTATGGGGACTTCCTGACAATATTGCGATATGATTGATGGCCTTACATTTCGTGACCATCAAAAAATACCTCAGAAACGACTCAAAGGCAAACACACAGTGAAAAATGAGAAACAAAAACTCGTAACGATCGGAGGGGGGAGCGGGCATTTTTCACTCCTCTCCGGCCTGAGAGACTTGGGGGAAATTGATATCTCCGCTGTTGTCTCAATGGCGGACAGTGGTGGAAGCACCGGCAGGTTGCGAGATGAACTTGGGATTTTGCCGCCTGGCGACGTTCTAAAATGCATCCTAGCCCTTTCACCGTATCGCGATATTGCCCGGAAAATTTTTTTGAAAAGGTTTGTAAAAGACAGGCGTCTAAAAGGACACAATGCGGGAAACATGCTTATTACAATGCTTTCGCAATATACGGGCAGCTTTCCCTCAGGCATAAGTGCCCTTGCCGAAATACTTGATGTTCAGAGCACTATCCTGCCTGTTACTACTGACAGGGTGACCCTTGTAGCCGAATTGACCGACGGCACGCGCATATATGGACAAACAGCCATTGACATACCACAAGGCAGCCAGAGGGAGAGAATCCAGGATGTCTTCCTGGTACCGCACTACAGTGATTCCATTTCCGTTTATCCGCCGGTCATTGAGGCAATAGAAAGTGCACACCATATAGTCATAGGCCCGGGTGACCTGTTTACGAGCATTATTCCGAACCTCATTGTACCAGGCGTCAAGGAGGCGCTTCTTAAAACAAACGCTACCATATCTTATGTTATAAATATCATGACCAAATTCGGCGAAACCCATCAATTTAAGTCACAAGACTTCGTTAAAACCATTGAGGAGTCCTTACAGAGACGTTTTGACGGAATAATATATAATACGAGAAAACCGGGAGTGAAAATCCTGGCGCAGTACGCAAAACAAAAAGCGGAATTTGTCACAGTCGATGAAACTGATAAGTGGTGGGGAAATCGCAACATGTATGGGGCGGACATATTACATGTATCCGGAGGTATAATACGACACAACTCAAAAAATCTGGCATCTCTGATAAAACAAATCCTGCTCCGGGATAATTAAAAAAGATGAAAGACCTGAACATCATAATCATTACGGGCCTGTCAGGTTCCGGAAAAAGCACGGCCATTGACGCCTTGGAAGACGTGGGCTATTTCTGCGTGGACAACATGCCGATCTCACTATTGCCGAAGTTCCTGACTCTCCGTTCAGGGGGTGTCTCTGAGGTCCAGAAACTCGCGTTTGGCATGGATCTAAGACAGAAGCAATTCGTTTTGAAATATCGAGAGATTTTTCATCGGTTGCGAGAAGAAGGTTATCATATGGAGATCCTTTTCCTGGAGGCATCCGAAGAAATTCTTTTGAAGCGCTACAGTCAGACTCGAAGACAGCATCCGGTGTTTGAAGCCGGCGGTCTCATCGACAGCATTCGGGCTGAAAGAGAGCAACTTAAAGGCATAAAAGAGATCGCAGACAGGGTCATTGATACATCCAATTTGACGGTACACCAGCTTAAAGACCTTATAATCCAACATGCAAACCGGGGCATCAAGACAGAAAGGATGCGGATCTCGCTTCTTTCCTTTGGTTTCAAGTACGGTATCCCACTTGAAACGGACCTGCTCATAGATGTCCGGTTCATCCCGAACCCCTACTTCACACCTGAATTGAAAAGTCTGAACGGCAAAGATGAGAAGGTCAAAAAATTTGTGAATAAATGGCCTGAAACTAAGGAATTTTTTAAAAGATATTTTTCCCTCCTTGAATATTTACTCCCCCTCTATAAAAAAGAGGGTAAATCATATTTGACAATTGCAGTGGGATGTACCGGAGGAAAACACCGCTCGGTAGCTATCGCTGAAGAAATTTTCTTATATTTCAAAGACATCAACGGGGAAGTGACTTTAACCCATCGGGATATTGAAATGTCTTGACAAATATGTCCAGGACTAAGTCAAACTGCAAGCTAAGGTGTTAATTTTACGACAATAATTGCTGTATTTAAAATCCCCCCTACCCCCCCTTTTTTAAAGGGGGATTGAGGGGGATTTTTGTCCACCTGAAACTGCGACTTCGACGTTTCCCTGACAAATATGTCTGACCGTTTTTAGTAAAACCTAGGTTAAGCGGTTCACGGTTCAGGGTTAAAGACCCTTAACTTTTGGATATTACAGGAATAATACCTCAGTAGCGACGACATGCATGTTTCACCCATATGAGGTTCACGGTTCAGGGGTTACAACCTTTGAACCATTGAACCGTGAACCTGACAACCTGAGTTACAATTGAGGTAATAAAATGACAAAAAATTCAAAGAGTAAAAACATCCTGAATCAGTTGCTGGATAAAGGAGTCCGCATCCCATGCCCTGAAAGCGTGGAGATCGGTCCTGATATTGACCCGGAAAGGGTGTCCGGTGACGATGTTACAATTTATTCAGGGTGCAAGATCTTTGGGCAAAAAACCCTTATCATGTCTGGTGTGGAGCTTGGATACGAAGCGCCGGTAACCGTCCACAATTGCCAGTTGGGTAAAAAAGTCAAGTTAAAGGGCGGCTTTTTTTACGAATCCTGCTTCTTGGAAGGATCCGGTATGGGCTCCGGCGCCCAGATTCGGGAGGCATGCCTTCTCGAGGAAGGGGCCAAGGGAGCCCACACTGTGGGGCTGAAACAGACCATCCTGTTACCCTTTGTGACATTGGGAAGTCTCATCAACTTCTGCGATTGTTTGATGTCCGGTGGAACCGATGAAAAGAACCACAGCGAGGTGGGGAGTTCCTACATCCACTTTAATTACACTCCGAACCAGGACAAGGCAACACCCTCACTTATAGGTGACGTCCCCAAAGGGGTCATGATCAATCAGAGACCCATATTCTTAGGTGGGCAGGGTGGACTCGTGGGTCCCGTCAGGATAGATTTCGGCAATGTGGTTGCCGCAGGTGCCATCGTTCGTAAGGATATCCTTAAAGAAGACACTATTCTCTTAGGTAGTCCGACTTTGACAAAATCCAGGCCCTTTCATCCGGGTTTGTATAACAATGTCAAGCGAATTATCGACCTCAATACCGGTTACATTGCAAACCTCATTGCGCTTCGAAGGTGGTACATAGACGTTAGGTCTGAATTGATGAATGACGGACCTATGGTTAAGGCCCTGTTAGAGGGTGCCGTGGAAAAAATCGACAAAGCCATTCAGGAGAGGCTTAAAAGGTTAGGGGCCGTGGCAGGCCGAATGCCCCGATCCATCGAGATATA
>JAIOSR010000137.1 GCA_021107495.1 Desulfobacterales bacterium
GACAAAGTCGTTCCCGTTTATGAAGAAAAATACGATGCATCATTTCACGTGACCTTTTCCATGCAAAAGAAATCCACGGATACCCTTGCCGTGGACCTGGAAAACATGCCTTTCAGACAAAAGGATGGAAAAATACTGTTTCGTCCGGGAGGGCACGGTGCCTTGATAGAAAACCTCAATGATCTTGAGGGAGATATTATATTTGTAAAAAATATAGATAACGTGGTCCCGGACCGTCTTAAACCGGATACGTTTAAGTGGAAAAAGATCTTAGGCGGCTACCTTATCGATATACAATCCAGGGTCTTCAGCTTTTTAAAGGAACTGTCAACGGGTACCCCGGACGAAGCATTTCTGGACCGGGTTATGGACTATGTGAAAGATGAGCTATGCCTGACAGTGCCTGTTGCCAAGGAAAAGGCCCCTGGAGGTGAGAAAAGGACATTCCTCATGGAGACGTTAAACCGGCCCATACGGGTATGCGGGATGGTAAAGAATGTGGGAGAACCGGGCGGGGGTCCCTTTTGGGTCCGGGACAAGAGCGGCGGGAGTTCACTTCAGATCGTGGAAATGGTCCAAGTCGACCCGGATTCCAAAGATCATCAGGAAATATTAGCCTCTTCCACCCATTTTAATCCCGTGGACCTTGTGTGCGGTGTCTCCGACTTTAAGGGAAGACCCTTTGATCTTCGCAAGTACGTGGACCCTGGCGCGGTTTTCATTGCGCAGAAATCAAAAGACGGGAAGGATCTGAAGGCATTGGAACATCCGGGTCTCTGGAACGGGGCCATGGCCCGGTGGATTACTTTCTTTGTCGAGGTCCCGATCATCACATTCAACCCGGTCAAGACGGTGAATGATCTATTAAGGAAATAGCATCAGCCGGGATAGTTTACATATGCCCGAAGAAAGATCCCGTCGGAGTTTAAGCGCCTGGAAGAACAAATCCCCCTCAATCCCCCTTTAGCAAAGGGGGAGGCTAGGGATATCCCCCTTTAGCAAAGGGGAGGCTGGGGGGTAGGGGGGGGGGATTTTAAATCATTACATTATGACTTGGCTTGATGTTTCCTTGATGCCCGATGAAAATATGTTGACATCCCATCTTTCAAAAAGTATATAATCCATAAATCCAGGCAAGAAGCCCGGCAGTACGATAAACATTAATAAAAGTGTATGATTAGGCCACGAAGGCAATTTGGGTCCGAAAAACCCTGTTAAGTCTTTGTGGCCTTTTTTATTTTATGAAACCCTTATTCTTCAAGGAGGAAAAGAATTATGAAGAAATTGACGGTTTGTTTGATTATGTCTTTGTTTCTGGCGGGTGGTTACGGAGTGGCCTCTGCCCATTACGGGATGGTGATCCCATCGGATTCCATGGTCATGCAGGGCGAGAACAAGGTCGTTAAGGTTACACTTTCCTTTTCACATCCTTTTGAAGGGCATGGCATGGAATTAGTAAAGCCTGAAGTCTTCGGGGTCATGGCCAATGGCAAGAAGACAGACCTTTTGGGCAAGCTGAAAAAGACCAAGGTTATGGGCCATACGGCCTGGACCGCCGACTACAAGATCAACAGGCCGGGGGTATATATGTTTTACATGGAGCCCAAAGCCTACTGGGAGCCTGCCGAGGACTGCTTTATCATCCATTACACAAAGACCGTGGTCACTGCATTCGGTGATGATGAAGGCTGGGATGAGGAATTAGGTCTGAAGACTGAAATCGTGCCACTTGCGAAACCTTTCGGCCTTTATACGGGCAACGTGTTTCAGGGCATTATCAAGCTTGACGGCAAGCCGGTGCCCTATGGGGAAGTGGAAGTGGAATACTACAATGAAGACGGGAAATCGGAAGCCCCGACCGATTACATGGTGACCCAGACCGTCAAGGCGGACAAAAACGGTGTGTTTACCTATGCAGTTCCAAAGGCCGGCTGGTGGGGTTTTGCGGCCCTGAACGGAGCGGACTACAAGCTTAAGCTCAAGGGTGAAGACAAGGAAGTGGAATTGGGCGCAGTGCTCTGGATCAAGTTCCATGACTGGAAGAAAAAATAAAATTTTTTGGTAAAAAACATAAGGAGATAACTGTTGTGAAAAAGTGTATGGTGGCTACTTTTTTATTATTGATTGCAATTGTTTTTTTGTTCCCCGGCACTGGAATGTGCCAGGAAATGTCCGGTGCTGAAATTATGAAAGAACTGAAGGCGCTCAAGGAGAGAATGGTTAAGCTTGAGAAAGAGTTGGCCAAAAAAGATAAGGAAATGGAGTCTATGAAGCAGGATATGCACAAATCCCACATTGCCGGCCGCGGAGAAGAAACTCGTCCGCCAATTACGGGTGACGAACCGGAAAGAGAAAAATGGTATGACAGGATAGAACTTTCAGGCGCCGTTGAGGTAGAGTTTGGCAATACGCATGAAGACTTTAAGGACAATACAGTCGCAGGTCTTCCGTCAGACAAGGTCCAGGAGCATGATTTGACCCTTTCGACCGTAGAATTAGGTGTGGATACCCAGATCAACAAGTATACCAGAGGACATATCCTTTTTCTCTATGAGGAGGATGAAGATGGTGACAGGGTAAGACTTGACGAGGGGACTATTTTTTTAGGCGGCATTGAAGAGACCTATGGTTTTTATCTTTTAGCCGGTAAGTATTATCCCCATTTTGGTGAATTAAACACCTTTCTTGTGTCCGATCCTCTTACCCTGGAGATGTTTGAAATCCGGGAATCGGCGGCCCAGGCAGGCTGGGAAAATGACTGGTTTTCCATTGGGGCGAATTTATTCAACAAGGATATCCAGGAAGACTTTA
>JAIOSR010000220.1 GCA_021107495.1 Desulfobacterales bacterium
AAGACTTTAAGTCTTCAATGTCTTCTTTGCCCTTAACCCTGAACGTTGAACTCTGAACCTGTGAACGGTTACAATAGTTTTTTGTTATTCCGTTGACCCGGGGAGGGCTATTTTCTATAATTAATATTTGACGGTCCGTTAAGAAATTGCGTGTCCGGCGTTTGTTGCCTATAAATGCTTGATATCGCTGAAAGCCATTTTTATTTTTGCGTGTTTTGTGCCTTTTTGCGGCTATATCATATTTGGAATTTGGAAAAATATGTCGTTAATTTTTTGGAAGAAAGGAGATCGGAAATGAAAAAGAAGGCAACTGTTATCGGATCAGGCAATGTGGGAGCAACCGCTGCAATGCGCCTCGCGGAAAAAGAACTGGCAGACGTGGTCTTGTTAGATATCCTTGAAGGTGTGCCGGCAGGCAAGGCCCTTGACCTTACAGAGGCAGCGCCCATTGAGAAACATGATTCAAGGGTCATCGGGTCTACGGGAGACTACGGTGCTGCAAAAGACTCCGATATTGTCATTATCACTGCCGGAATCCCCAGAAAGCCCGGGATGAGCAGGGATGATCTCCTGTCCACCAATATGGGCATAATGGCCTCTGTAACAAAGGAGGTTGCCGCCGTAGCTCCCAATGCCACCCTGATCATTGTGAGTAATCCTTTGGACGCCATGTGCCATGTGGCATATGAAACCAGCGGGTTTCCCAAGAACAGGGTAATCGGAATGGCAGGGGTTCTGGATTCGGCCCGTTTCCGTGCCTTTATTGCAATGGAACTCGATGTGTCGGTTGAAAACACCCATGCCTTTGTATTAGGGGGGCATGGAGACACCATGGTTCCACTTCCCAGGTATTCCACTGTTGCGGGTATTCCCATCACTGAATTGATGCCTGCTGAAAGGATAGACTCTCTTGTAGAGAGGACGAGAAACGGCGGCGCAGAGATCGTGGGTCTTCTCAAGACAGGGAGCGCCTACTATGCGCCCGCATCTGCGGCAGTTGAGATGGCCGAGGCCATCTTAAAAGACAAGAAAAAGATCCTTCCCTGTGCGGTCTGTTTAGACGGCGAGTATGGGATCAATAATCTTTTTATCGGCGTCCCGGTGAAGCTCGGGGAAAACGGTGTGGAAGAAATCATTGAAATCAAGCTCACGGATCAGGAGCAGGAGGCCCTTAATCGTTCTGCCAATGCAGTGCAGACATTGGTGGATGACATGAAGCGATTGGGTTAGCTATTGGAAAAATCCCCCTAAATCCCCCTTTAGAAAAGGGGGACTTTGAGGAGTTACCCTTTAGAAAAGGGGGATTTCAGGGCTCCCCCCTTTTAAAAGGTGGACTTAAAAGACATCCCCCTTTAGAAAAGGTGGACTTAAAAGACACCCCCCTTTAGAAAAGGGGGAGTTAAAAGATTTCCCCCCTTTTCTAAAGGGGGGGAGGGGGGATTTTTGATCGGTGTGCTGGTAGCTAAACAGGGGCCCGGCTTGGATGATACGACTATCTTAGGACATCTTGAGGCACTTGCGCATACATTGGAAGTACAGGTCCGCTACGAGTCCCTTGAGAGCGAGACAACTTTTCCCACAGGCGGCCTTTGCCGGATAAAAGACAAAAAGTATATCATTGTCAATGAAAGTGCCTCTACGGGCGAGAAGGTCCGGACCCTATCAAAGGCTTTGAGGCGTTTTGATCTCAGCCGGATCTATCTTAAGCCGGCGCTTAGGGATTTTCTGGAAACCGGTTCCGACTAAAGGCACTGATGAACTTCATAATTCCTCTTCAGATAAAGGCCCAAGGTCTCCTGATGGCAGGGGTATCTTTTTAAACAGACGGCCTGGGGTGAGAAAAAGACGTTTGAAAAAGCCTATCACGCTTCCGCCCAGGTTCTTCAAGGGAACATATCTCACATCGGGTTCCGATAAAGGGCCTTCCACCTTAAAATGGTAGATGAGCAAGGTTTTTTCCTTTCCGGTGAAGATGTAACCTAAAACCGGGATTTTACTGACCATCCAGTCAACGGTTCCAAGGGGCTGGATTCCAAGGTTATAGTCCACCCTTTTTCCTGCAAAATCTATGGTGCCCTGAGCCACCCCGTTTAAAACCGGGCTTTTCATAATGAGGCTGTCCGTCTCAAGCACACCTTCATGCATTGTAATATACCCCTTGATGCTTTCATAATAAAACCCATCTTTAGAAAGTTCCGGGGGTTTCTTTTTGAAGATTTTCTGGATGCTCAAAAAATCCAGGACCTTGATGAAAACATTGGACTTTATTATGGTTCCCCTTTCCAAAAGCATGTTGGCCTGACCGGTCATGCTGGCAATCAACTCGTCTTTTTCCCTGCCTTTTACGAAAAAAATTCCCTCTCCCGTCAAACGGCCTTCAACGTAAGATGTCTCAAAACCCAGGCTATAAAGGAGTTCCTTAAGTGGCTGATTCTTCATATTGATATAGGCGGTTAGAAGCATGTCTGGTTTTTTCCCGCCTTGTAAATCACATTCCACGCTCAAAATCCCATGCTCAGTCTGGGCCTTGGAGCGCTCGATATAGAAATTACCTGAGCGAAAGACGCATTCTGCTTCTAAGGCGTTCAATTTCAGCTTACCCCAGAGACCTTTGGGGACCTTCACTTTGAACCGCACATCCGACCTGTCCACAAATCGGCCCTGGCCTTCATGTTTTTCACTCAGACGGAAACCCGCTCCTTTGGGTATAAAGTCCGAGGCCTTCAAGTAGTTTGATTTGACCGTCATTTCTCCTTTGAGGCCGTCCCAGCCCCTAAGATCGCCCTTCATATGAATTGGACTTTCTCCAACCAACATGTCCAAAAAAAGGATGGATGCTGTTTTCCCGGAGAGCTTCAATTTAAAACTGCCGTCACTAACCGGTGAAGGAAATGAGCCTAAGACAAAGGAAATGTCTTTTCCCTCTATCTCCCCATTGACGGTGGTTTTCAGTGGATCAAGGAAGGAACCGTTTATCCCGGCATTGCACATAAGGATTCCTCGCGGGGAGACATCTATTTTATTGAATCGAACCCCGAGATCTTCCAGCACCAGCCTTTCAGTCGAGACGGAAAAATTAAACGAATCTCCACCTTTTATATCATAGGAGCCGGTCAATGCGAGGGCGGACTTCCCTAAATAACACTCAATATTTTTGACATCGATCTTCTCCCCCGGGTATATATCCACTGTAAAAATGATTTTATCGTCGGTCCCTAAAGGGTCCATGGAAAAGGATGGTGTTTCCATGAGAACCCCTTCCAGGTCAATCAGGCCCTGACAGGACCAAGCCCCATTTGATCTGGATACAAAGAACTGGCATTTTGCAAGGTCACTGAATGTTACGGGTAAGGAATTTATTCTAAAAGACCTGTTCAGGATCTCGTTCATATCCGCCCGGCCTGTAATTTCCGCCCGGCCCGTCTCCAATGTGTTTCCAAGCGAGCCCGTGGCCGTAAATTCCGAGTTACCCCACAGGCCTTTTCCTCTAAACAGGCTCTTTCCTTGTCGATCAATCAGTATTTCAGCCTCATCCAATGCTAATGGAAAAAGCAATTCCTCCTGCTTGATGGTAGAGTCCTTGAACCGAAAATTTCCCTTTTGTATTTGAGGGTAATCCCAGCCTTCCTCAAAACGCAGTTGAACAACTGCCTCAAGAGTTCCGGAGGCATATTCAAGCCTGTCAAGATTTTGGCGTATCCTGACGGGGATCAGCTTTATCTCTCTTTGTCTCAGAAGGTCCTTTAACTCAAACAAGCCACCCAGGCCTATATAATAAATGATTTCTTCTGCGAAAAGGCTTTTGATATCCAGCGAGCCATCCTTCACGAATGATTGTCCGAATTTGCCATCAACTCCTGATACACGGAGTGACCCGTTTTTTATGTCCAGTTCCCCTGAGACCCCATTGCATGGCAGACCCCCGGCGTCTTTGAAGACGTCCAGTTTGTCCCAGGTCAGCCGCATTGCAAGGACCCCGGCATTTTCCGGCAGGTCAAGGTTTTCAATCTCCCTAAATGTTCCGTTTAAAGAAAAAAGGTCCACACGAACATCACCCCCTGTGACAATGGGAAATAGCCGGTCTTCAATCCAGGTAGGGAGAAGTGGGGTGGGAAAAATGCTCTTAAAGGTTGCAAGGGGCATGAAAGGGCCTTTAACCTTCAGGGTTAATCCGGGATTTGAGATGTCTTTAAGATCAAAGGCTGAACTCCCTGCAAGGGAAAAGTCCGGTGCCTTAATCCTGAAGGAATGGATCTTCAGCGTATCCTTAAAGTAGGAAGATTCAAAATCGAGGGCAAGGTTTGGTTGGACAAATTCCTTTGTTATTCCATCATCAATAACAAGAAAACGGAGATAGCCAAATATGATTTTTCCCTCTGCCGACACGGGTCCTTCTAATGTTCCGTTAATATTTATATCGGCCCGGGCATGCCCTCCTTTTACGGGCATCGAATCCGGGCATGGAATCCATGTCAACGGGATATTGCCGGTCTTCAGTTCCGTCTCGAAAGAGAGACCTCCATTTACATTCGAATTTCGGGTAACTGTTCCCTTTATTGTGAAGGGTATTTCTTCTCCCTTAAACTCGACGTTACCCCTGATGTTCACGGCAAAACTTTGTGTTTCCCCATTCTTTCGAATTACATCAGAATAGACGTTATTCAGTGCGAGGGGAAAATCCCCAATAGCGATTCGGGCCTTTTTCATTGAGATAAAAGCAAGTTTCGCCAGATTTTCTGAAAATATATGCCGAAGGACGGACTCTCCCGTTTTTCCGGCAGAACCCCAGTCCTTTTTAATGGTTAAATTTATCTCAGGCTCCAGCAGGAAGATTTTGGTGGGGACAATTTGTTTACTCAGAAGTTTTCCTGCATCGAGAGTGATTCTGATTTTAGAGGCCACAATACTTTCGGCCCCTGACCGTGATTTGGCCTCAAAATTGTCGGAACTGAGTCCTATTCCCCGCCAGAAGCTGATCTTTATTACGCCTGTGCGAAGTTCATATCCCGTGGCTTTAGACAGTTCGGCCAGAAGAAATTGTTGAATAGAAGGTCGTTGTATCAGGCTGTTAAGGAGCAGGACAAAGGCAACAAAAAGGAGAAACAGCAGTACAGGCAGGACAATAATGACTCTTAGCTTCTTTTTGGAGAGCATTTTTTAAAATAGTCCCGGATGATTTTTGCGTGGTCAAATGCCATTTTATCGGGAAGAGAACTGCGGGTAAAGACTCCTATATCTTTGGCATCATCGGCAGCTTCAGGCTCACCTGTTGCCCTGGCCACAAATACCACCGAGACGGTATGGTGTCTGGGGTCCCTCGCCGGATCCGAATAGGCTCCCAATTGGTACAAGAGTTCCACCTTAAGTGATGTCTCTTCAAGGGCTTCCCTTACCGCCGCAGATTCAAGACTTTCACCATAATCCACAAAACCGCCCGGCATGGCCCACCCATAGGGCGGATTTTTCCGTTTAATGAGCACAATGCCATTGCTTTCCGTCCGAGCCAAAGGCTCACCCGGGCCGGAGCCCATCTCGATAATGATATCAACGGTTGGAAAAGGATTCCGGTATTGCTTTACAGGCTTTCCGCAGTGGGGGCACAGAAGTTGATCTTTCATTTGGATACGCTTCTCTTTTTAAAAGTTGCTTTTACACGCAGTAGATTATCTGCGAAACACAATATCAGAGGTATCCGTACTTGTCAAAAATGCCGGGATTTATCCTTAATTTTCATATCGGGCTGTTCATAGTCCGCGTTGCCCTGATCCGGTCACCAACCTCACCTGTAAGAAGCTCAAAAAGCGGGGCATCCCACAGTCCGTGTCCGGAGCTTTTTTTTTCTTTTCTCCGTAATTTTTCTCCTTTGGCTAAGACCTTTAAAAGGAGCATATCCTTGACACCGAACGGGGCATTCTGGACCCTGTCTGCCATCTTGTAGGCAAAGGTGATTAAGGCGATGCACGTAACGGAATTTCTGTCAACCGAATAATTTCTGGTCGTGATATCCACAGATTCTATACGGGCGAGTATTTCGTCAGGGATATCCTGCAAGGAAGTCTTCCTGCTAAACTCTTGAGAAAGCCACTGAAAAGGTTCCTTGCCAATGAGCCTTATAATCGGGTCCTCAGAAGGCATAAATTGTCTCCGGTTCAAATGTCAAAATCCATTTTTAAAATCCCCCCTATCCCCCCTTTAAAAAAGGGGGGAGG
>JAIOSR010000400.1 GCA_021107495.1 Desulfobacterales bacterium
GCAATATATAGAGCCTTGACATAATATAATGTTGGGCTACGTTCATGTTATCGTAATTATTAAGTCTTTCACTCGACCCCTAGACCCCTGGACTCCTTGAATCCTGATCATCGATCAACTAATCTGGAGATGATCCGTTTTCATTAAGTTCGGGCATCCGATCTGCCCATACAGATGGATTTACCCATATTTTTTGAGAAGTTACTGATTGCTTACCCCGGTTTTAGTATCTTTGGGTAGCAGAATCTCAAACGTGGTGCCCTGTCCCGGCTGACTTTGCACCTGGATATCTCCACCATGGCCCTTAATAATCTCATGGGCCAAGGTGAGGCCAAGCCCAAGGCCCTTATCCTTGGTCGTATAATCCGGGTTAAAAATCTTTTCAATCTCCTCAGGGGTTAGCCCGCTTCCCGTATCTGAAATCTTGAGGCTGATCCAATCCTTTCCCTTGGGTTCTGCTGAAAGGTCTATGGCGCCCTCGTTCGACATCGATTCCATGGCGTTTCTGAAAATATTGAAGATGGCCTGTTTTAATTTGTCAAAGTCCATGGAGATCATTAAAGGAGAATCGTTGCGAAGGATTTTGATCGTAACTCCTTCAGATTCCAGCTCCTCTTCCGTAAGCAGGACAATCTCCTGCAAAATATCCATTATATTGTGCTGGCTAAATTCCATTTTGCGGGTTTTTGCAAAACTAATAAAGTCTTCAATAATCCTGTTGAGCCGCCTGATCTCATCTCTAATCACGGCTGTAAGTCGATCTATATTATTTCTCTCAAGCCTCTGGCTCGCCATGCTGATGGCATTGAGAGGATTTCGAATTTCATGAGCTACTCCGGCAGCAAGACGACCCATAGCCGATAACCTTTCGGCCTGGTGTAGCTGCCGTTCCATTTCCTGCATTTTATTTAAGTGCCTTTTCTGATTCCTGTAAAGAAACCACATGGATAAAATGGCAATAACTACCAAAAAGGCCATGGACACAAATATGCGGCCACTCTCCTTTTTGAGAATCCGATCCACGTTGTCTATTGTAAGGCTTAATCGCACCATCCCGTTGACCCCGCTGCCAAGACGGATGGGAGCTGCAATTTCAATCAGGTTCTTGCCATCAAGCATTATCTTCTTGCTTGTTACAGCCCCCGTGCCTTCGGAAAGGGCTACCATTTGAGGACTTTCCTTTTGATTCTCGATCGGTTTACCGACTTGCCCGAGTATATTATCGCGCTCATCCGTCACCACAAAATAGGCCATGTCCGGATCCTGGATCATTTCTTCAATGGCCTTTTGAATAGAAATCTTTAAACTCCAGTATTGAAAGCCCTCATCATCAAGGGCCAGGAGAATCGTTCCGTTCCCGGATTTCCGCCTAAGAGCGATAAAGCCTAAGCCCTCTTTGCCGTCAGACCGATTGAAAATATTAACTCGAACCTCTTGATATCCCCGGATGACCGGGCCGGCCATGCTTAAAAGGTCTTCAGGAACGGGTCTGTTTTTGAATGTGGCGTGTCCCCTGTGATCCAGAAAGGCAATAAGCCAAAGGTTTTCCTTGTCACATAAAGATCTGAGCAGTTCATAATTGATGCGTTTTGCCTCCAAACCAAGATCAATTTCCTGGATTAGTGCAACAAGTTCCATAATCAGTGATTCCCGCAAAGAAAAGGCATCCTGTGTAAGTGGGTCGGATGTCACGGCATCAAATCCGGGTTGCTGTTTATGAGTCAACTGTTGAAAATAGTCTTCAGCAGCGTACTGGGCATTCTTTATGATACCCAGTCCCTTGATTTCCATATAGCCGCTGAGGGTCTTGTCGAGATTTCTCAGGTCCATCCATCCCATTATAAGTACGAGAAAAATAAAAACGATACATACAAGGGCTATTGCCAATGGCTGGAGAAATGGTCTGATGGGTCCCTCAAGCCCTCTTATGCTGGCACCTCTTTCTTTCTTTTTCATTGTCAATGTTCCACTTTTTCACATCAGTTTTCTGGCAGGATCTCCATTGTGGGAACCATATCACATTTCGACAAAGTTGTCGAATCGGTTTTCACTCCTCGACAATTATTTCCGCTTATGTCTGTCACACACTGAAACCACTTTTTTGGCCTTTGTTAAACATCCAATAAACTCAGGATGTTAATGAACCTTGACATGTTTTGGCACAGAACCTGCTTTGCATTAGAAACAAAAAACAAGAAAAGGAGGTACAACTCAATGAAAAGAATTACTCTTATTACAGCATTAATCATCATGTTTGCTTCGGTCCCCTTGGTAATGGCCCAACCCCGAGGCATGAAAGGCGAAATGAGACCCGGTGGGGGAAGACATGCTTCGACATTGGCTAATCTGAACCTCACTACAGAGCAATCGGAAAAAATCCGGACCATGCGTGAGACACACCAGAAGGACATACTTCCCATTCAAACCAAGATGTTTACCAAGCGGGCGGAATTGAGGTTATTGTGGATGCAGACCAAACCTGATTCTGAAAAGATCAAATCCAAACAAAAGGAAATTCTCGATCTGAGGGGGCAACTCCAGGAAAAACAGACAGATTTTCGACTGGAGTTTTTAAATACCCTTACGCCTGAACAGCGGACTAAGTTACTTGCCCAGAGTCTTGGCAGACATCACGGTCCACGCGGTGATATGGGAGGCCCCCCTGGTCGGGATATGGGTCAGGGTGGCCGCTGGTAATCCATAAGCCCGGGGCAAAGCCCCGGGCGCGTCCGGCCTTTGGACGATATTCATTTGCAGGTATCTCCCCTCCCCTTGCGGGAGGGGATGGGGATATTCCTGTTATCCTAAGGGTTGTCTTAACATTTTTTATATATTAAGGAGTGTGCAACATGAAAAAGAGATTTTTTTTAATTGGCCTGGTCATCCTTTTTTTCGCATCTCAGGTCCCGGTATATGCCGGACAAGGAAAAGGGAATGGCTACGGCAAAGGTCGAGGTGTTAACAAACAATTGCGGCTTAGAGACGGGAGTTGTGGCCGGACACAGGACATGAGCCAGGCTGGTTCCCGGCAGAAACAAAACAACCGGTCTCAGGTTGTACAAAAGGACTCTTCCGAACAGCCTCCATCTTCGGTCAAGAGCAAAGGGTTACAGCGTTGACATTTAAAATTATGTCATGGACAGGGCCGGCAACACAGTAAAAAAGCTCTTCCCGTGCCTTATTTTTGAAAGGGCGGGAAGAGTCATTTCATACATTTTTGTCAAAGGCAAACTCATTCATTTCTCCGGTTTCTAAGTCCAGGTGAAGCATTACGTTTCTGAAAACCTTTCCTCGCTTGAGAATGATCTTGAAAACCTCCATGATCTGGAGGGTCGCGATCAAGGAAGGGATTGGGGCAGGAACACCGAGAACGGATTCTGGACTCTTTGATCTGTCTGAGCCTGCACTTTCATTTCCATACAGATGCTTCAGCCCGGGATCACCGGGAAAGATGGTCATGATCTGGCCCTCAAAGCCCGCTAATGCTCCGTGAACCAAGGGAATACGCAACTTCTTGCATACCTTTTCCACGACAAAGCGGTCAGGTATATTATCCAGGGCATCAACAACCACATCCGAACCGGTCAGTATTTCAGATGCATTGGAAGTATTCAGTTTTACTTGATAGGGGAGTACTTCAACTCCCGGGTTAATCGAACCAACCAGCTCAACTGCCTCCTCGGATTTGGACTTGCCCAGTGAGTTTACATTAGACAGTGCCTGGCGATTCAGGTTTGTTTCATCAAAAACGTCGTAATCCACGACCACAAGTTGCCCGATGCCGAGCCTGGCTAACAGCAAAATCACGTTTCCGCCCAGGCCCCCTGCACCCACCACTGCCACACGGGATTTTGAAAGCTTGAATTGTTCCTCGATCGAGATTGTCTCCATGTTGCGCAGGTAACGGTAGGGATAAATCCCCAGCTCCATCGCTTCGCTGTAGACATCTTTAATTTTTAAGCCACATTTACCTGCTATGCTATGTGCCTGCTCCTCTTCCAGAACAAGAATCTTCCGTTCAGCCGGATCCGTGACTTTTTTTGATCTTGATTGAATCAGTTCCCGGACATTTTCGTTCATATTCAACTCATCCCTGATTCTTGCCGTTTGACAGTTTTTCCTCCCGCCGCGCGCGTTCGACATTTTCTCTGGCCATGCCCAAAAAAACGCGATAAGGCCCTGGCGTACCGTAAGGTAAAAAGGCTACGCGGGCACCGGGAAACACGGGGTCATAGATATTTTCAATGCTTCCGTTTACGAAAACCCCCTCAACTTCCTCGGGAGGAATGCCAAGCTCAAGGGCAATATCGCAGGCAGCCCTGCCTTTGGGGTCGATCTCCTTCTCAAGGGCATAAGGAAGCCCCTGCTCGTCCATATATTTTCTGATGGAACCAAATATACGGATGCTGATGATGTTTGATTCATTAGATAAAGCCATGCTAACCTCCCCCCACCGGCGGGAAAAGACCCACGCGCTCATCACCCTTCAGAACATGATCAGGCGATTTACTTTCCCCGTTTACCATAATGATTTTGATTTTATCGGCAGGAATGTTTATGTGTTCGCAAATATCGGCCACGGTTCTTTCCCCGTCCACAATCAAACTCACCCCATTGGTGGGATCGTAGC
>JAIOSR010000547.1 GCA_021107495.1 Desulfobacterales bacterium
CCGCCAGAAAAAATTGTGTAAATCATGTCAGAAAAGCTCCGCGGAGAGATGGCCGAGCCGGCTGAAGGCGCTCGCCTGCTAAGCGAGTATGGGGCGAAAGTTCCATCGAGGGTTCGAATCCCTCTCTCTCCGCCACTTAACATTTCCTTCCCATGCGATTAACTCCCGGAAAACTCTTTATCCTTTATAAATGGCTTTTTACAAAGCAACACACAACAGCGGCCATTGATATTACCCATCGCTGTAACCTTAAGTGTGTTCATTGCTACTGGTGGAAAGAGGACCATCCCCCGGAATTGAATGACCGGGAAATGATAGCCTTTATGAAAGGATTGTGGGCAAAGGGCTTGAGGGCGGCTATTTTGTACGGCGGTGAGCCTACCCTTCGGCCGGAAATGTGCCGCGCGGCCGGCAGGATTTTTGATACAATACTGGCCTTTACCAATGGAACAAACGGCTTTCCCGAGCTGGAAAACGGACAGTGGATACTCTCTCTTGACGGTCCTAAGGATGTAAATGACAGTATTCGAGGAAAGGGCGTTTACGATCTGGCAGTGGAGAACCTCTTTGGGGCATCCCTGCCTCCCATTGTCCACATGACCATCACACGCCTCAATCAGGACCGTATAGAGGATTTTGTGAAAGAAATGATGGGGCTTCCCATCAAGGGGCTTGGGTTTTCATTTTACACACCGGATCGAGGCTCGAATGATACGGATCTTTTTATACCTCTTGAGGAGAGAAATCGGTTGGTGATGCACATTGTCTCCTTGAGGAAAAGGTATGGAGAAAAAATAGGTTTTACAAGGGCCATGGCGCGCCAGTTCCTGAGCTATGGCGACTTTATTAAGTGGAACAGCCTTTCAACATGCCCGGTCGGCAAAATAGTCAGATGTTTCAAATCGGACGGGCAGCCAAAGGCCTGCACATACGGTGATAATGCTGACTGCTCCCGCTGCGGGTGTACCGCTGTTGCGGCTTACCGAGGGGCCTTTCATCCCTTCGATTATATGACTCTACGAGTTATACTCGGTCTCATGGTGCCCGAATATCAAGTATCAGGTGGTCCACGGAAGAAACAATCCTCAATTCCCACCTTATAATTTGCGCCACACCGGTCCTTCTTTGGTATCGGTCACCTCTATCCCCATGTCCTTCAGTTCCTTACGCAACCGGTCAGAGGTTTCCCAATCCTTGTTCCTTCTGGCCTGTTCTCTTTTTTCAATCAGCTCTTCCACATCTTTATCGGGCTCTGGTATTTCAAGTATCATGACGCCTAACACCGAATTGACCGTTTCAAGGGCCTTCAGGACTTTTTCCTTGTCTTTGTTTGATAGGCCGTAGCGATCCATTTTTCTGTTGATGCGGCGGATGAACCGGAAAAGGGCCGCTAATGCCGCAGAGACGTTAAAGTCGTCATCCATGGATTCCACGGATTTTTTCCTCAGATCATAAATAACCTGATCCATATCCTGATCAGCAGGACCCGGCACGCAGGAATAAAGCTTCTGCACGAACGTATCCAAGTGAGCGATTGTATTTCTCGCAGTCTCAAGTTTTTTCCAGGAGAAAACGATCGGCCTTCTGTAGTGACTGCTTAGCAGCCAGTAGCGAATTTCCCTCCCTGTGTAACCCCGATCTAAAATATCCCTCAACGTCAGCTTTTCGTTTTCAGGTCCCGAAGAATTATCTCCAGTGTCTACCATTACCATTTCATTATGGACCCAGAAGCCGGCAGGGGCTTTTCCTGTAGCTGCCTGACTTATTGCGATCGTGTTTTCGTGGTGCGGAAATACCAGATCAACGCCGCTTGTATGTATATCATAGTTAGGCCCTAAGTGTTTCATGGCCATGGCCGCGCACTGCAAGTGCCAGCTTGGCCGGACATTACCCCAGCGGGTCTTGTAAAATATTCCCTTTTTCAGTTCATTGAGGGTTGTTCTTTTCAGAAGCGTAAAATCCCGAGGATTGTCCTTTTCGTACTGCTCCAGGTCCACGGTCTTACCGAGCCTGATTTTGTTTAGATCAATACGTGAGAGTTTGCCGTATTTCTTGAACCGGGAGATATCAAAGTATATGGAATGAAATTTTTCGTAAGCGTATCCCTTCTCAAGCAGTTTCTGTGCCAACTCAATCATGTCATCCACATGCTCGGTCGCCCTCGGATATTCGGTAGCCCTTTTTATATTCAGTTCGTCAAGGTCCTCCATGAAATCCCGGTAATATTGATTGGTCAAATCCTTGAGAGACATGCCCTCCCTTTCTGCCTCCTCAATGGTCCGGTCGTCCAAGTCCGTGACGTTCATGATATGGGTTACGGTACATCCCTTGGACTCAAAGTAACGCCTCATCAGGTCGGAGAAAAGGAACCGCCTGCACTGGCCGACCCGAATCAACCGGCAGAGTGTGGGACCACATGAGTATATACTCACCTGGTTTTCTTCTATGGGGAC
>JAIOSR010000242.1 GCA_021107495.1 Desulfobacterales bacterium
GACCTGATCCCCGCTAATCACGGGATCTGTGACCGGCATCCAGTTTTGATTTCTGGATTCCGGCTTTCGCCGGAATGACGCCTCGCGGCAAGCCGCGGGGAATTAAACCCTAAAATAAGATTAAAATAGTTTACTCCACTTTCACACACAATATTCCAAAATTCCAATATTCCATTCAGGTATCATGATAATGTATGCCGAAAAAAGGATATGCAGATACAATCGTTTTAGTTGAAAGGCGACTCTATGGTGCCCATGGGATCATAGGGATAACCAAAGACTTCACGGACAGTACCTAAGAGTTCACCGGTCGTACCGAATGCCCGCGTGGCGTTTGTCATTGCCGGAATGACATTTTTGCCCTCGCCCGCATCCTCCCTGAGTCTGCTGATAGCATCTTTGAGTTGATCCGTGTTCCGGCTCCGTTTTAACTCTTTCACTTCCCCCACCTGTTGCTTCGCGGATTGCTCGGATACCCTCTGCACACCCAGCGGTGTGGTCTTTTCCTGTTCAGTGGTAAATAAATTCACGCCCACTATCAGCTTTTCTCCACTGTCAATCTCCTTCTGACGTTTAACTGCCTCGGATTCGAATTGTCGGTCCAGCCATTCGGTACGTATCGCCTCTTCCATGCCCCCCACATCTTCCACTTGTTTCATGACCTTAAGGCTTTCCTCTTCAATCTTGTCGGTCAGACTTTCCACATAATATGAACCGCCTAAAGGATCGGCGACATTGGTAACACCTGTCTCATAGGCCAGAATTTGCTGGGTCCTCAGGGCCTGCAGATGTGCTTTTTCCGTTGGGAGACACATGGGTTCATCGTATGAGCAGCAATGGAGGGACTGAACCCCGGCTAAGACAGCGGCCAAGGCCTCATATGAAATGCGAACAATGTTGTTCAGGGGTTGCTGGGGAATAAGGGAGCACCCGGCAGTATGGACTGCAAAGCGGAACTGCATGGATCTGGGATCCTTTGCCCCGTATTTTTCTTTCATCAGCTTAGCCCACATCCTTCGCGCGGCACGGATCTTGGCTACTTCCTCAAAAAGGTCTACATGACAGGAAACATAAAATGTAAACCTGGGTGCAAACTCGTCTATGTCCAATCCCTTTCCGATCAGCTCGTCTATATAGCATTTGGCAATCCCGAATCCGATTGACACCTCCAGTGGGGCTGTAATTCCCTTCTCCCTCAAATCATACATGTTAACGGTGGTGTAGTACCATTTGGGCAACTCCCTTGTGCAATACTCCATAACATCGGAGCCTAATTTGATTGACAGGTCTAATGGACAGGCAGGCCGGAACCCGCAGTACCGGAAATGAATCGGATCGTTCTGGATAGAACCGCGCAAGACTGCAAGGTCATAACCCTTGTCTTCCGCAACCGCTATATACTGCGCCATCGTTACTGAGGCCGCGGTGGACGCTGTGATCAAAGACCAGCTCACCTTGTCCAACGGAATGTCCTTTGTAAGTGTCTCCATATCCTTGATTGAAGTAATATTGACCCCGGTCAGACCTACCTCATTTACGGCCCATGGATGATCCGCATCAAGCCCCATCTCATATGTCACATCTGCAATCGTATTAAGACCCGAACCTCCCTGTTGTGACAGGTACTTCAGCCGTTCATGCGTATCAGCCGGCGAACCTATCCCCACGACCTCTCTTTTGGTCCATAAACGGCCTCTGAACATATTGGCGTGGATCCCCCTGGTGAAGGGGTATGTGCCGGCGTCGGCCACATCCTTTTCATAATTTTCCTCGGGCCTGTCCTGTGGTGTATAGATTTCTTTCAGATCGTATCCTGACCAGCTCTTGAAACTCGCGGGTTTTTCGTAATATGATTTAATGTAGTCATCCCAATTTCCTTGCTCGCTGTTTTCCCGGGTTTTCCGTTGTGTTTGGTTCATTTTTTCCCCCATCTTTAGTGGTTCTTTGACGCCGCAATTATTACGAGAAAAAATCTTTACATTTAAATAATTTAATGTTACTAAATGGTTAGTCAAATTAACTAACCCGTTAGTCACATAATACAATTATTCATATCATTGTCAAGGCTTTTTTGGGCGAATATCAGAAGGATGTTTTTATTAAGGAGAAAAGCATAAGATGCAAAAATCGCACAGTCAAAACCAATTCAGGGCGTTAGACAAAAGTCTAAGGCGGCAGAAGATTATCGATACTGCCGCTGCTCTCTTCCATAAACAGGGCTACAGGTCTACCAGCCTCGACGATGTTTCAAAAAAACTGGGAATCACCAAGGCCGCCATATATCATTACATATCCAGCAAAGAAAAGCTCCTTTCCAGGATCTATATTCAATCATTGGAAAATATTTTCAGGAATACTTACAAGATTGCCGGAAAAGATCTCCCACCCGACATCACGTTGAAACTCATTATTCAGAATCATATAAAAGGCATAATTATCCAATCCATCTCCATGTTTTCCGTATTTTTTACCGAGGAAAACCAACTCCCTCAAGAGGAATTCAACAAAATTCGGGATGAAAAGAAGAAATACACCCAGATTGTGGAAAGAATTATTGAGGAGGGGATATCACA
>JAIOSR010000240.1 GCA_021107495.1 Desulfobacterales bacterium
GCCTGGCAAAGGGGAGATGCAATTCTCCTCCTGTCCCTGATTAAATAGAAACTGCGGGACATGGAAAGCCCTTTTACCTTCAGGGCCTTTAGTATCCCTGCTTTTATCTCCGTCTCTACGGCCCTTGAAGAGAGGATCGAAATTCCGAGACCTGCCTTTATGCCTTCCTTAACCGCCGTGGATGTGCCGAGATGTGCGACCACGTTCAATGAGTCTGCTCCATTTGACCGGGAAGCTTTGAGATATTCCTCCATTATCTTCAATGTTCCCGAGCCTACTTCCCTCATTATAAAAGGTTCTTCGCAAAGCTCTGCCAAAGAGACACCCTTTTTCTTCGCCCACCGATGTTTTGCGGGGACGGCAAGCACCAGTTCATCCTCCCATAATTCATGGTAAATAAGCGCATTGTGGGCTGTCCGGGAGCCCACCACCCCCAGTTCGAAATCCCCTTCCAGTACCCTTCTGTGGATGTCCACGGTGTCGGCAATGGTCAAGGCTACCGAAACTGAAGGATATTTTTTCCGGAAAAGACCAATGACTCCGGGAAGGATGTATTCACCCGGAATGGTGCTGGCGCCCATCTGGATCTCGCCCCTCCTGACACCAAGGAACTCCTGCATTTCCAGGGAGGCAGTTCGCTTCATGTCGAGCAGAAGGATGGCATGCTTATAAAGGAGTTCGCCCGCCTTAGTCGGGACGACCTGTCTGCCTAAGCGATCAAGGAGTCTTGTCCCGACCATGTTTTCAAGGGTGGCGATTCTTTCACTGACCGAGGCCTGGGCCAGAAAGACCGCATCCGCGGCCTTTGAGAAACTCTCGAGTTCCACTACCTTACGGAAGATCTCCAACTGACGGAGGTCAAAATCTATGGAAGTTATCTTTTTTGAAATCGGTTTTTTTATGTGTCTTTTAAGAATTTCCCGCATTGTACAATCGTCATAACACTATTTCACTCATGAGTAAACCCTAACGTTGCATAAACAACACGGCTAAGTATTATTAAAAAGCATTACGCATAAAGGTTTCCGCTCGTTTTCACAGGAATTGTAGGACATCACTATTTGTGAATTCGAGCAAGGCCTCCAAAATCGCCGTGTTGTTTACCTTCGGTCCTCGCTACGCTAAGCCCCGGCGAGTCGGGAAAGCCGAGGGTGCCGCATCTCCTTTGTTGCCATAGATTGTAATGTATATTGGCTTGACACACAAGGTTGATTTCTCTATGGTTTTTCATAGAAAAAATATTCCAGGGACATCGAAATAAAGGGGTATCCGGCTATGAAATGGTTAAAGCGTTTTTGCTGGGGCGGGGTTATCCTGCTCGTCGTAATTATTGCAGTCGCTATCTGCCTGCCCTATTTGAACGACTACAAAAAAGAGGGTGAGCTGGTTCTTCCTGGTCTCAGGGAGCAGGTGACAGTCAAGCGTGACGAAAAAGGCATGGCTTATATCTATGCCGGAAACCTGCCTGACGCCCTCATGGCCCAAGGCTTCGTAACAGCCCAGGACCGCCTATTCCAGATGCAGTTGACCCGGCTCCTGGCCCAGGGCAGGATCAGCGAACTGGCTGGCAAGAAAGCGAGATCCCTGGACATCAGGATGCGCACAATAGGCATCCACCGTATTGCTAAAAAACAGGCCAGGCTGCTGAATGAGGAGACCAGGAATTATTTCCGGAGTTACGTGGATGGAGTGAATGCTTTCATCAAACAATATCCGGGCGACGTGCATCTGGAATTCAAGCTTGCCGGTATAAAACCGGAAACATGGTCTGTGGCTGATTCCCTGTGTGTGCTGTATTACATGGGTTTTTCCACATCAGCAAACATCAAAACAGAAGTAGTTGCCCGGATGCTTCTGGAGAAAGTAGGAAGGCACAGGGCTGCCGAGATTATGCCAATAAACATCAATCCTGACGACCCTGCCGATTCCGGTGCCTCAGTCGCCAAGTCCGGCGGCGTACAGTGCGCCCTTCGCCTGGAGAAGGACAGGACCCTGATGGCCCTGACTCTTGATCTGGGCCTTTGCGTGGGCAGCAACAACTGGGTAGTCTCCCCCAAGCTGTCCCCCGGCGCCAAGCCCATCCTGGCCGGCGATCCACATCTGGATGCCAGGATACTGCCTGGCGTCTGGTATCCTCTGGGCATCATAACCCCGGAAATAAGGGCCGTGGCCGCTAATATTCCGGGGCTTCCGGGCATGGCCCTGGGCCGCACCAGCCACATCTCAATCTCCATGACCAACAATTATGGCGACATGCAGGACCTCTATGTGGAGTCATTAGATCCCATCAATCCTGACCGCTATCTGGAGGGAAAAAAGTCGCTTCCCTTTAAGGTTATTGAGGAGACGCTCAAGATCAAAGACAAGGACGCGGCCGGGGGATACCGCGAGGAAAAGGTCAAAATAAGGCTTACGACCAGGGGTCCGGTGGTTTCCAACGTGCTTCCCGGTCTCAAAACAAAAAAGGTTATCACCTTGCGATGGGCCCCTGCCGAATCCATGGGGCCGGTTATCGGCATTTCCGGCTTGCTCACCGCTAAGTCATCTGCGGAACTGCACGATACCTTAGCTCAAGTACCCATGCTCTGCCTGAATTGGGTATTCGCAGATGCAAAAGGGAATATCGGCTACAGGGCCTCGGGCAAGTTGCCTATCCGCTCCAGGGGCGACGGCACCTTTCCGCATGTGGTCACCTCCGGGGAGGACAACTGGACTGGCTGGATCCCGGAAACAAACATGCCGCACATGGACAATCCCGTCCGGGGCTGGCTGGGCACCTGCAACCAAAAAACCGTACGACACGACTATCCGGTTTATTATTCTTCATCTTTTGCGCCCTCCTACCGCTACCGGAGGCTCAAAGAGCTCATGGACAGGAGCGAGCCTAAGACAGTGGACGCCCACTGGCAATACCAGCGCGACGTGAAGAACCTTATGGCAGAGAAAATAGCGCCTATCATGGCAAAGGCCCTTCAGACTCACGAGGACACCAGGAAAATGGGAGAAATCCTCTCCCAATGGAATTTCAAGGATGAGCCCGGCCTGGCCGCGCCTACAATCTTCCAGGCCATTTACATCAACTTTGCTCGTCTCGTGTTTGAGGACGAACTGGGGCCGGAGGTGACCATGATTATGCTGAAGAACTGGTATTTCTGGGAGGAACGGCTTCAGCGGATGGTACTCAACGGCTCATCCGGTTGGTTCGATAACAACCTTACCAAGGATAAGGTGGAAACGTTAGACGATCTTTTCCGTAAGGCCGGCCTGGAGGCCAAGGCCTGGCTCGGAACCCGGTTAGGCAACGATCCCGGGAGCTGGCTATGGGGCAAAGTGCATACGTTTGAGTTGGTTAGCCCGCTCCGTCGGAAGGGCAAGGGCAAGGAGCTGCTGGGGAGTGGACCTATGCCCATGGGCGGTTCAGGTGAAACTCTTTGCCGAGGCTGGTACGCCATAGATGATCCCTTCCCGGTGACCAACTCTGCTTCCCTGCGGATGGTGGTCGACATGGCCGATGAGGACAAGATTCTTGCCGTGTTGCCGGGCGGCGTTACGGGACGACTGTTCAGCAAACATCAGAAGGATCAGGTCGAGTCATTCATGGAGGGGAGCAAGATGTACTGGTGGTTCAGCGAGGAGGCCATTGCGAAGCACACAAAAAA
>JAIOSR010000004.1 GCA_021107495.1 Desulfobacterales bacterium
AATGAGCACCTGAACGTAATTTTTTTCTAATAAAACCTGGAACAGAAGTCAACAGGAAAATTTTAACCCAATTGAGCGAAAAACACTCAATATCTTCAGTCCCTGTTTTCCATGTTCTTGTTGATGCATTTCCCGGGCACCAGGGTCACTCTTTGAAACTTACCCAGTGGGCTTTCATCCACTAAGAGATTGCAGCCGTATGCCTCCTCTAAGGTTTTATACGTCAGCACCTCTTCCGGCAGTCCCATGCTTACTATCTGCCCCTCTTTGAGCAGCAGCAGACAATCCCCGTACATTGCCGCAAGATTCACATCATGAGATACCATAACAATCGTAATACCCCTTTCCTGCTTCAGCCTTTCCATCAAATCCATCACCCGCACCTGGTGAGCAAGGTCCAAGGAGGCAGTGGGTTCGTCCAGAAGCATTATCTGTGTTTCCTGGCAGATTGCCCTGGCAATAAAGACCCTCTGCCGTTCCCCCCCGCTCAACTGGTCTACTTTACGATGTGCCAGGTCCTCCACGCCGGTAAATGCCATTGCCTGTCTCGCAATTTCCAGGTCTTGTTCCTGTTCCAATCCTAAAGTTCCCAAATGGGGGGATCGGCCCATAAGGACGAGTTCGGTTACTGTAAATGGAAAATCAACCGGCACCATCTGCGGCACCAGTGAAATGGCCCTTGCCAGAGTCTTTCGAGTATACTTCTCAATAGAGCGTCCAAGGATCTCCAGCCTGCCTTTTCGATATTTCTCGATTCCCGAAATCACCTTCATAAGGGTTGTCTTTCCCGAACCATTTGGGCCTATGATGATAAAGCAATCGCCCTTTTGAATGGAAAGAGAAAGATTCTTCAAAACAAGGAGGTCACCGTATGAATGACTCAAATTCTTTGTATCAATGGCTGTATTCATCGTCCGGTTTTTTTCAATAAAATTATAAAGAGAGGTGCACCGATCAAGGCGGTTATTACCCCTGCGGGCATCTCGCCCTGTTCCGGAAGGGTTCTTGCCAGGAGATCACATAAGACCATGTAAGTTCCCCCTCCCAATACACATGCGGGAACCAGCACCCGATGGTCGGGTCCGAAAACAAGCCTTAAAAGATGCGGCATGACCAGCCCCACAAAACCCACTGGGCCGCAGTGAGAAACCGTGGCGCTCACCATAAATGAAGTTACAATAAGAAGAATCGCGGTAACGACTTTTATGTTGACCCCCATAGTCTGGGCCATTTCCTTACCCATAAGCAACAGGTTCATGGAGTTTGAAAGCCAGAAAAGCAGGATAAAACAGGGAACAATCGTTACGGCCAAAATTCCAACCTGGCCCATATCGGTCATGGAAAGATCGCCCAAAAGCCAGAAAATGATATTGTGGAGCCGGGAATCCTGTGTAATTGAAATAAGAAACATGATGAGGGCCCCGCAAAAGGAGTTCACCATCACACCCGACAAGAGGAGTGAGTCCTTTTTAAGCATGGTTTGCCCCGAAGACATGACAAGAAGGAGGAGAAGCGTTATCATGCTACCTGCAAAGGCCATAGCACCCACACCGGGAAAGCGGGAAAAGCCCATCAGAATGCCGACTATTGCGCCGATGCCCGATCCGCTTGAAATACCCAGGATATAAGGTTCAGCCAAGGGATTCCGGAGCAGGGCCTGGAAAACGAGTCCGCCTAAGGAAAGGGCCGCACCCACCAGGGTTGCCAAAAGGACGCGGGGGAACCGAATACGCCAGATAATGGTGTCCATCATGGACTCTGTCTCGCGTGATCCAAAAAGGGACTGTATTGCTTCCCTTAAGCCGCCCGGCGTAGACCCCATTAAAATTCCTAACAGCATCGCCACAAGCAGAAGAAACAGCAATAGTAATGATATGGTTGAAACTCGTTTTAAAATGGCAGGTTTTTTTGTGTTCACTGCTGTTCCTAAAAAACAAATAGTTCCAGGGTAACACAATCCCTATAATCGAAAAGGCATCAAAACGTATAAGCTTAATATTTTGAAACGACCTAATTTAAGCAGACATCTCTTTAATAAGTACCGGCATCCGTCAAGGCATGGGGAACTCTTTTCAAAGAGCCGCATAACCTTGCTGTGGCTCGAATCACTGCGGTCCTCTTTACAATTCGGCTCCGGACAGCCCCTTCGATGATAGCCCCTATTATGTTTGGCTGTCCCGCCTGTCGGAAGCCGACTGGTTAAGGTATTTGGGGCGTGGCAGATGCATTGTAGAGATAAAAATGCGCCTCTTTGAAAAGAGTTCCCCATGCCCTGCCACTATGGACTGAAAGCGCTATTTATTGAGCTATTACCGCAAAACCTGACTACACCGTGATCATTTTCTCTCAAAAAGCTCGGGATGAATCAATTTCAACAACAGTTCAAGACCGTCCACAAGACGGGGTGATGGACGGTCGAACAAATCGGAATCCACTAATAGGATACGATTATTTCGCACGGCAGGCAAGTCGGGCCATTTACTCCACTCCATTTTTACACGCTCAAAGCTCGCGCCCCTTGCCATGGAAGTAATAATGAACACCTCCGGGGAAAGGGCCAGGACCTGTTCCCGGCTGAATCGAGGGTATTGAGCGGGACCTTCCGAAAGATTTTTCCCACCTGCAAGAACGATAAGTTTATGGATAAATGTCTGTGTCCCCACGGAGACAATAGGGGAAAGCCCGATCTGGAAAAAGACCCGGGGTCGACCCGAGGCGTTTGCAACCAAGGACTTCACACGTGTTATCCTGCAACTCATATTACCGACGATGTCTTTTGCCTCATTAGTGGCATTCAGGATCCGCCCGATTTCAAGGAACGTCTCCATGACTGATTCCAGGTTTTTGGGGTCTACCGCATAAACCGGTATTCCCAAAGATTCCAGCCGCGTTGCGATTTCCCCGGGATTTCCATCCTTTATGGCAAAACAAAGGTCCGGTCTCAAGGCCACTATCTTTTCCAGATCCAGACGCACATAAGAACCCACTTTGGGGAGTTTTGCGGCCTCAGGGGGAAAATCACTGAACCGGGTCACACCCTTCAGAAGATGTTCCCGGCCCAGGGCAAAGATGATTTCCGTGATACTGGGTGCCAGCGACACAACCCGTTGCGGATCATCAGGCAGCGAGACCTTTCTGCCTAACTGGTCTACCACTGTTTTGGCCGACAATGGCGTCCCCGCTGACAGAAACAATCCGGAAATAAACAATAAAATGATATTGATAAATATATATTTCATAATTTTTTGCCAAAAAAAACCCGGACCGATAAAAATCGATCCGGGGATATCCCTTTTTTATCCTCAAGACCTGAAAAAGCAATCTTCCGTCCACGAAGGTTACCATTTCTGTCCAGGCAGGTCTTCTGACTTCCCCTCTCTTTTAGCGACCTTCCCAAACGGTACTCAGGAACCTGAATGCCGAACAGTGGTACACAAAAGCTAAAAGAGTTCCCTTTTCGAAACAGAAAAGGGCAGGGTTACAGCGGCGGGCCCATCCCCGAGTCTCACGGGGTTCCCTATTAAGCTATACGAGCACCTGAACGTGTGTCTTTTTTTTAATGAAAACTCAGATGAAAGTCAATTTTTTCTTTTTGTCCGATAATCAGGGATATGATGTCTATGTGCTCTCGGCAATTTCCAAATCCGCCACATCGGAGACATTTATTTCCAGCATCTTCAGACTGGCCAGTATCCTGGCGGTGTTTTTGGCAAGGGCTGGAAAAGCATCTCCCATCCGGTTTAATTCCTCTGCCGCCTCCTTTATTATCCGGATCCTGGTGTCAATTTCATTCAGGTCTATTTGCTGATCCATAGTGCCGCCCTTTTTAATGTTCCTTCCTCAGATCTTTGAACCGTTTCGCCTTGACCTCGTATCTGGGCAAGGTTTCATAATCATGGAATTCAAGATTATACCGCAGATTTGTCTTGAGACGCAATAGGTCCACAAGCTCCTTTTCTATGCTTTCTTGTTGTTCCCGGGCAACCGGCATTAGCTCAACCTTGAGCGCGATCGTATCAATATCGCCTTTCTTTTTAACGACAACCTCAAACTCGTCCGACAGCCCGTCAATACCTCTTACTACTTCCTCAATTGCCGAAGGAGAGAGGAGCACCCCTTTTACCTTGGTAATGTCATCGGACCTCCCGATGACACCCCCTTTGATCAATTTGAAAGTACGCCCGCAGGGACAAGGGTCCGACGACCATTCGATGACATCCTTTGAGTCAAAACGGATACACGGCTGGGCCTGACGGTCCAGAGCGGTTATGACCATTTTGCCCTTTTTCCCCGGCTCATCAATAATCTCACCGGTCTCTATATCTTCAATTTCCACCAGGAAAAGTGCATCATTTACATGCAGGCCTCCCGGCTGAGCCTCGCATTCAAAACTCCATGCGCCAATTTCGGTGGCCCCGGCATGATCGTAGACCTTGGCACCCCATGCCTCTTCCATTCGCTTTTTGGTGCTGGGTATACTTGCGCCCGGTTCACCCGCACAGGTGATCTTGTTTATGCTCAGTGATGCCGGATCTATCCCCATCTTGTTTTTGGCAGTGGCAGCCATACCAAGTACGTAGGTCGGAGTAGCCATCATTGCGGTGGCCCTGACTTCCTGGATCTTTAGAATTCGGGCCTGTGTGTCCAAGACACCGCCAGGCACAACCTCAGCTCCTATCTTCTCGGCTGCATAATGGCCGGCCCAAAAGGCTACAAAGACATTGTAACCAAAGGGAATAAAGACACGATCGCTTGGCCGGTAACCCTGTGCCCAGAGGATAAATGCCCAGGATTCGGCCCACCATTCCCAGTCCTGCCAGGTATCTGCCTGGTAAACCGGTTGACCGGTGGTACCGCTCGTCTGCCGGTATTCGCTCACCTGTTCAAGTGGTACACACAGGGCATCTCCGTAGGGAAATGGATCCTTTCGCTGTATTTCCCTCATCATCGATTTTTCGACCTTTGGGACATGCCTGATATCATCAAGAGACCGGATGTCATGAGGTGCTATTCCTGCCTTTTCATAGAGGGCCCTGTGAAACTTCGAGTGATCATAGGCCCACTGAAAGATCCTCTTAAATTTCACAAATTGGAGATTGCGAAGCCTTTCTTGAGGAAGTGTCTCGATAACAGGATTCCAATATTTCGCGTTTTTAATCATAGAACATCCTTTGAATTTTGGGAAATATTCAAGTAACCCCAATCATCTGTTTTTCGATTCTCTCCAATGAACAAATGTCAACTGACAAAGGACACTATCTAATACATGAGATTGGGCAGATACAGAATGATCTGAGGAAAAACCATTAGGATAATAACACCCACAATAACTGCGAGCAGGAAGGGCACTATCCCTTTGAAAATAGATTCTAAGGGCACCTCACCGATTACTCGTTTGGCTACCCCAAAAACAACATACACATTAATCCCAACGGGTGGAGTGATAACGCCCATTTCAGTGACCATAACAATAATTATTCCAAACCAGATGGGATCATAACCAAGTGCCGTTACAACAGGAAAAAAGATCGGAACGGTGAGTGTTACAAATGCGAGCGCATCCATAAAACAGCCGCCAATAAAATAGATGAATATGACTATTGCCATGATGAGGTACGGTGGGAGATCAAATCCCCCGACCCATGAGGCGATATCAAAGGGAATCCTGGTTACGGCAAGAAACTTGCCGAATACAACAGCCCCGGCAATTAACAGCATGACCATACAGGCCGTACCCAGGGTTTCGTAAAGGGCCTCAACAAATCCCTCCCAGGTAAGCTGCCGCCTGACCAGTGACACAAGAAGAACCCCGAAGGACCCTACTGCAGCGGCCTCCGTAGGCGTGAACATGCCCATAAATAGGCCACCTATCACCAGAACAAAAACGGCCAGCGTCTCACCCATACCTGCTAATGACTTTAGTTTTTCCTTTAAGGTAAATTCCTCACCGGCAGGACCCTGCTCCGGGGCAAACGTACACCGTATGTATATGGAAATGATAAACAAGATGGTAACGAGAATAGCGGGAAAAATTCCGGCGACAAACAGTGCCCCTACGGACTGTTGGGTCAGTATTCCGTAAACGATAAGCACGACACTTGGCGGCATTATCATGCCCAGGCCGCCGCCGGATGCCACGGCACCGGTAGCAAGTTCATCTGCGTATTTGTATCTTTTCATCTCGGGCAGACCAACCGTTGCCATGGTAGCTGCTGTAGCGGGGCTCGATCCGCAGACGGCTCCAAACGCGGTGCAGGCAGACACGGTTGCCATTGCAAGACCACCACGGGTACTGCCTAAAAACTTATAACCCGTGTCATACAGCCTCCGGCTTATACCGCTATTGAAGGCCAGCTGGCCCATAAAAATAAAAAGGGGAATGGTGGTCAGCCCGTAGGAGGCAAAAACATCATAAATATTTCTTGAAAGAAGATTGAGCCCCCCGGTTCCTGAAATCATAATACTAAAGCCAATGTATCCGATCATGGCCATGACATACGCCACGGGCATTCTGGACATGAATACGATGACCATTACGATAATGCCGATTATACCTATGAATGTGGGGCTCATTTATTTTTCAACTCTTTGATTTTATGAGTAATACCCTGGATTATAACGAGCGTGAATATCAACAGACAAAAGGCAGTAGCATAGATAATGACATATTCAGGGAGCTCCAGGCTTATGGAAACCTCGCCGGACTTCCGCATTGTACTCGCATAAAGGGTCATTCGCCATGTTACAATAGCGAACAGGCATAAGCTTAAGATCCCGGTGCATATATCAATAATAGCCTGGGCCCTTTTCGATAGCAATCGCACCAAGATTTCAACACCAACGTGACCGTTAATTTTATGTGTATACGGCAAGGCTGAAACCACCGCCAGCGTGGCCATAAATCCCACAATTTCCACTGAACCGAAAATGGGATGGCGAAAAAATCGACCGATTACGTCAGCAACGGTAAGAAAGGTCATCCCCACAATGCATACAGCCCCAATTTTCTTGAGGTTTTTTTGTATCCATTCAATAATTTTAAAAAATGATCCCATGACTTTCATTCTATATTTGTCAGGCTGGAGATTTATTGATAGAGCAGGGTCGGCCCTGATCAATATGGGCCGACCCTTATTAGTAAAACACTATTTCGAATATTTATCCACGGACGCCCTTACATAATCCACGTATTTCTGGGCATCCTTAAATCCCTTCTTTTTCATATCCGCTACGTATTTTTCAGCAACCGGGGCAACAGCCTTTTTCCACCTGGCGGCTTCCTTTGCATCGAGACCGATTATTGTGCCTCCCTTGCTCAGGAAGAACTGTATACCCTTTAAATCGCTCTTGTCCCACTCTTCACCGTGCTTTATGACCCATTCTTCGTTGACTGCGTCAATAATTTTCTGTATATCTTTGGGCAGTGAATTCCACTTATCCTTATTCATGGCCACAAAAAATGTGGTCGTATATGCGGCGGAAAACGCGGCCGTAGCGAAATTTGTTACCTCACCCAATCTCCAGCCTTTGTTGGCCTCAAAAGGATACGAAGCACCTTCAACCACTCCCTTCTGGATCATTTGATAGCATTCAGGCATTGGTTTTGCGACCGGTGTCGCGCCCAAGGCCTTCTGAACCAGGGCGCTTGTCCCGTGCCCCCTTAACTTGAGGCCCTTCATATCTTCCAGTTTTTTTACAGGCTTATCCTTTGTATGGACCAGGCCTGGACCGTGGGAGTGGAGATACATTACCTTTGTGTCCTGAACTTCTTTGGGGTTAAATTCTTTGTAGAAATCCATGACAACTTGCGTGGCCGCCATTCCGCTGGTATAACCCATGGGAAGGTCAATTGCAGCCAGTACCGGGAATCGTCCTCTTGTATAGGCAAGGACTGAAAAGCCGATATCCGAAAGGCCGGTGACAACACCATCATAACACTGTTTGGCCTTGGTCAGGGTCCCGGCGGGATAGTATTCTACCTTTACTCTCCCGTTGGTGCGCTTCTCGACCTCTCTGCACCATGACTCGGCTAATTTGCTCTGGATGTGTTTAGGTGGAAAGAAACAACTGTATGTGAGTTTTATGGGTGCGGCTTGTGACGGTAAGGGTGCCACAGTCATAAAGGCTATTCCTACTGCTGCGACCAGAAAAAACAAAAAGATTTTTTTCTTCATTCGGACATCCTCCTTGCTAAATAATGGGAATATGAATGTAAAAACCTTAACCCAGTGAAGGTACTTCTATCACCTCCTTTCGACCATAAAAGGACAATTTGGGAATAAACATCGTTTAGTTTTTCAGGATTATGAATTATATATAATACAATAAAAATAACTTTAGCTAAGAGAAGTTTATTCAATACACTTTATATAAATAAATTGCCATTATTTTTTCAGGTATTTCATCTTATACGCTTGAAGTTTGTATTTTGTCGAGGCATTTGTCTATGACGGTGATCATATTCCGGTAAAAAAGCCAATACTTCAGCGTATAAATATGGGTGCTTAGACCCACAGTGTTTCATCGCTAAGGAGTTTGAGTTTGGCCGGCCTGGTGATGCTGACCTCTCCACGGCCCGATGTGATGATGCCCCGCTTGCGCAATCGCCCCATAGCCCGAAGTGTCGACTCTGTGGTCGTTCCGGCCAGTTCAGCAAGTTCGTTACTGGTAAATTTGAGTGTGTTCCCGAATTTTTCATAGAGAGTATAAAGCACCTTTAGAAGGCGTTGCTCTACCGGTTTTTCTATCATGTCGATGATTCGGCCGTTGGCACTGTCGATAGCGCTGCCCAGTATGGAAATTATATTGATAATCACAACATGGTTTTTGATCGCAAACGATAAGAAATCTTCCCTGTTGACATGTACCACAATTGTTTCTTCCAGGGCCTCGGCCGAGATAAAGCGCGGTGAACCGGTGAATGGCCCCACCAAGTTCAGGGGTTCACCCCGGTCGGCCAACAGGTAGGTGATTCTGCTGCCTGAAAAGGAACAAATGGACACCTTTACCAGTCCCCGTGCCACCACATGGAAAAATTCGCAGGGCTCATCCTGGTAGAAGATACTGCCTCCCTTGGCAAACCGCTTTGCGAAGGCCATTCCGGCGATCTCTTTGATATCATCGTCACCCAGGCCTTCAAAAACAAAAGTGTTTTTGAACAGGTCCACCCGCTCGGCAAAGTCAATATTAATCGGTTTGCCCAAATTTGCCCCCTGTAGTGACATAAACCAAGAGAAAAAGGATAAAAAGGTCTTTAACCTGATCAATTTTTAAATCATCAGCCTCGCCCTTAGGACGTGGTTGATGATTATTCTTTTTGCAACATTCATTGATCTAAATATCGATTTATTTTGGACGGTACTGGTGCTTTAAAACGGTTATCTGTCATCAATAACCCGTTTCGCCTTACCTTCTGAGCGAGGGATAGTCTGAGGCTCGACAATTTGGACGTCCATCCTGAATCCGAGAAGATCCTGGACCTTCTTTTCCATTTTTAAAGTAAGCTCCGCTATCTTATCCCCACTGACATTTGCCCAAAAATCAGGCCTTGTTTCGACCTTTACGGAGACACTGTCAAGCCTTCCCCTTTTGCCTAAATGAATTTCATAGTGCAGCGTGGTTTCTTCAAAACCGAGCATCACACTTTCCAACTGGGAAGGAAAGAAATTTACACCGCCTATGATCAGCATGTCATCGCTTCTACCCCTAATTGCCCCATGCCTGATCAATGTCCTTCCGCAACCGCATCTATCTCTTGTAAGGGTAGTTATATCCCTTGTTCTGTAACGAATAATCGGTAATGCCTCTTTTTGTAAGGTAGTGAAAACCAATTCTCCGGTCTCGCCGTCCGGCAGGGGTTGCAAAGTTTCAGGATCAATTATCTCCGGATAGAAATAGTCCTCATTGATGTGATACCCTGTCTTTTCCGGACATTCGATGGAAACCCCGGGCCCTCCAAGTTCTGTGAGGCCGTAATCCCCTATGGCCAATGTCCCCAGTTTTTCCTCGATCTCATCTCTCATCTCTTCGGTCATGGGTTCCGCCCCATGAATACTAAGCCGCAGGGAGAGAGAATCCCTGTCAACTCCTATCTCGCTCATCTTTTCCGCAATGGTGACGGCATAGGATGGGGTAGAATGAAAGACCGTGGTCCCAAAATCCTGCATCATCATGATCTGTCTTTCAGTCTGCCCGGAACTCGTGGGGATCACCATGGCGCCGATCTTTTCTGCGCCGTAGTGATGACCGAATGCCCCCGTAAAAAGGGTGTATCGAAATGCGATCTGGCACACATCATCCCGGCGGACACCGGCCATATAACAATTCCTGGCCATACAATCGACCCAGTCTTCCAAATCTCTTTTCGTGTTAAATACAGGCGTAGGTTTTCCGGTAGTGCCGGATGAGGCGTGCAGTCTTACGATATCGGATTGTGGGACGGCACACAAACCATAGGGATAATTATCTCTGAGATCCGCCTTTGTCGTAAAAGGAAGCAGGGAGATGTCTTCGAGCGTTTTTATTTCCTCCGCGCGGACCCCTTTTTCGTCAAGAAATTGTTTGTAAAACGGAACCTTCTCACAGGCATATTTCACCGTCTGTTTCAAACTCTTTTCCTGGATAGCGGTCATCTCATCCCGTGACAGGCATTCGTTCTTCTCATCCCAGAACATGTTACTCCTCCTGATAAGCATATTATAGTATGTTAGGTTCTTCTCCAATTTAATCGGAGAAGAGGTTCCAAGGGGTCAAGGGATCAAGGGGTCAAGGGTTTGGCTGATTTCCTCCGGGTCTCCGAAAAAGATACAGTGTGCCAGGCAGATGTTGTCGGCACACGCCGGCAAAAGCCCCTTATCCACACGGTGATGACAGAGATTGCATTTTTGGGCGACACCCTTATCCGGGTCAAAGGTTATGGCATTGTAAGGGCATGCCTCTATACACAATTCGCAACCGGTACATTGCTCATAATCCATGACTACGATACCGTCTTCTCTCTTGGTAATGGCCTCTTCCGGACATGCATCCGCACAGGGGGGATCATCACAGTGTCGGCAGACATTCACCCGGAAAACAAAATACGGCTCGCCGTCCACCATCTTAGGGCCATCTTCCGACACATAAATCAATTTGATGCCGTCCGCGGCCCCGTTCTCCTGTTTGCATGCCACTTCGCAGGTCTTGCACCCCCAGCAGGCTTCTTGGTCTATGACCAGCGCATATTGCTTCATGAGTTGTCCCCTTCCATTTTTTCGGGATATATTTTACACAAAAGTGTCCTTACATGAGTGGCCCCCATTGCCGGGTCGCAAGATTCATAGGCATTATCCGTCAGGATATTGATATTTGATTCGTCCCACCCATGCCCGGGATCTCTTTTTTCAGGAAACCACCAGGCATGCTCGGCAGAAACAATCCTCGGGTCCATGCCCTCGAAAAACTTAGCCCTCTGCCTGACCTTGCCCCGGGGCGATTCGATAATGACCCAAGCCCCCTCTTTTACACCCTCTTTCTCCGCGGTTTCAGGGTGAATCTCCACCACGGGCTCCCTGTGAAGCTCTCTCAGCCAGGGAACCTGGCGATTTTCACTATGGAAAAAACCTGGCAGTCTCCTTCCCGTGATAAGAATATAAGGATAATCTTTGTATAATTCCGGTGTGCTAACCGGGCTTTCCGGGGCCTCACGGAACCGGGGAAGTGGATCATAGCCCCATTTTTCAAGAAGTGTGGAGTAGAGTTCGAATTTTCCGGTGGGCGTGGAAAAGCCTTTCTCTTTATACTTTTGATATTTGACATCCCCCCTGGTGAAATCCATTTTTTTGAAGTCCTGCCATGTAATTCCCATAGGTTCCAGAATATAATCCAGCCCCCCCTCAAAGGTATCCCACCAGTATTCTCCCTGGCCCACCCTGTGGGCAAGATCATTCAGCATTTCATGATCAGACCTGCACTCCCCGACAGATATAGCCTTTCGCCGGGGAAAGATGTGGCCGTGCCTTTTCCAGAAGTCGCCTATATAATCCATCTCCAGCCATGTGGCAGCGGGCAGGACAATATCTGCAAGCTCTGCAGTCGGGGTTAAGAAGAAGTCTGAGACGGCCATGAATTCCACTTTTTCAAGGGCGCGGTAAACCTCCCTTGCATTGCCACGGGTCATTACAGGGTTCGAGCTGATCAGAAACAACATCTTCACCGGATAGGGCTTTTCCTCAAGAATTGCGTCCCACACGCATTTCG
>JAIOSR010000163.1 GCA_021107495.1 Desulfobacterales bacterium
GTGGATGAAACAGTAGATATCATGCGGGCGGCGATTGAGAACGGCGTTCAAGCAAATGTGATCGTCAACAACCGTGCCGGTGGCAATGCCCCTTTAATTGCACAAAAAATCGGGGAACAGTTTCTTGAAGGGCAAAAAATTTAACCCAGGTTAAGCGGTTCAACGTTCACGGTTAAAGAGCCCTAACTGTCTGATAGCAAAAGAATGATAGCTCAGTAGAGACGACACGTATGTTTCACCTTTAAACTGCAAGAGTTTGAAGTGAGCTAAAGTTAAAGAATTCTGTCAATTATAAAAAAACATCGGAGCAAAGCGACTCCATAACCCTGGCCCAGACCGATCACCGTCACTTTACACCTAAAAAAGTCAAGTCCGGGATGATACATTGGCTTGACCAAATACACTAACGAGTCGCACCAGGGCGGGCTTTATGAACTTTAGTTCACTTTAGGCACTTTTAACTTGTATGGCCTGGATTCCAATGGCTTATAACCTTTGAACCTTGACCCCTGAACCTTGAACCGATCACTTTAGGTAATATTAAGCCGTGTTTTTTTATGCGACGTTAGGATCAACTCACCCAGGTGACCATTTCATCAAGATCCGCCCTTTTCCTCTCGAAATTATTGACCGGTGCCTCCAGGTCAGGATACCCCATGGCCGTGCCGATAACAATAACTCTATCCTCGGGGATGGGCAGCATATCCCTTAAAAGCCCCGGATATCTTACGGATGCCGCCAGCATGCAGGTCCCGAGGCCTTTGTCATGGGCAAGCAGACAGATGGTCTGCATAATAAGACCCACATCCAGCATGGCATACTCAATGTTTAGACTTTTATCAAGACAGGCCAAAATCATGCACGGTGCACCGAAAAGATTAAACATGTCCCCGTAATAGGCATTACGGCCATCGACATCTTCCCTGGCAATGGAAAGGGAGGTCAGGACACTTTTCCCCACCCCTGTGTATCTTTTTTTCAGGTTGTCCGGCCATACTTCCGGCATGGTGATCTCTGATGAAGCGACCTCCCCGTCCAGGCTCTTTTGACGGTTGGCCTTTTTAAATCTCTCCAGGGTATCCCCGGTAACCACATAAAGCTCCCAGGGCTGGGTATTACCCCATGAGGGTGACCACCGGGCCTCATCCAAAATCTCCCGGATAATTTCCTGCGGCACCTCGTCCGGTTTGAACATGCGAATACTCCTTCTTCCTTTTACAGCCTTTTCAATTTCCATAAATTAACCTCCATTAAAATTGATGGTTCTTCCCCCCCAATTAGTTGGGAGAAAGGGTCCAAGGGGTCCAGGATTCAAGGAGCCAAGTGTTTTTCTTCCATGGTTTCCCGAATCATCTGCATCATGGGGCCGTCTTCTCTCCATAGCCGGCAACTGTTGATGAGAAGGGACAGCCCCGAAATCTCTTCCATGGATCGCGGAACGGGTCGCTTTTTGCGCGAGCGCTGGGCCCAGTATCCGTGCAGGGCAGCAGGGCCCATGGCAAGGATCAGGTGCGTGAGATGGGCGCAGCCCTTGACACCGCCCAACCGCTTTTTTATCTCATCGGAGTAACCGGAGACAATGTCGATATTGATGATTTTTTTCACCGATTCCAGGGTGGTGGGACAGAGTTCGTGCGGCACGCCGGGCATCTCCGCCTCCGCGTCCAGAATGGAAAGGGGCCACTCACCCACAAGCAACCTCACGCACATCCAGTGCACAACACCTTGAGGCCGGGATTGACCGTTCCAGTGAAAGCCCGTTACGAGACGTTCATCCCTTAGCCAGCCCTCCACTATCACTTGATCGTTTTCCAGCGGATACGTCTTAAATGTCAGCCTCCGTTCATGTACCGGGGCTTCCCGTATAAGGTCTTTAAGTCTGCTCATCTTGTTTCTCCCTTGTTTTCGGTTTATCGCACGGCCCTAAAAAATCCCCCCCGGCCCCCCTTTAAAAAGGGGGGTGTCCCTGAAAATATTGGTGCTGAAGTGCTAAGTATTGAAGTCCCCCTTTTTTAAAGGGGGATGTAGGGGGATTTTGTTCAGGCGCCACTGATTTATTGAGCAGATACGTGGGCGTCTTTTCTTCATCTTCGGGCCAAGATCCTGTCCACCTTGGATTTCACGTGCATCATCGCTATGTTAGCCGCATTCAGCTTACCCCTTGCCCGCCCTAATTTATAAGCCGTTTCCATCATGTATCTGGGCACCTCGGGCTGTTCGGATTCAGGCTTACGCACTAAGGTAAGAGAACCCGTAGGACAGGTTGTAACACACAACCCGCATCCAATACAGCGGTCCATATTGAGCTCTACCTTGTCATCCACCAGTTTCACTGCCTCCATCTGGCATCGGTCCACACAGGTTCCGCAACCCTTACAGGTCTCCGGATTTGCCGCGGCCTCAAAAGGAGTGGAGACCATCGTCGCCGGTCTGGGATGGCGTTTGATGTTCCTGAGCAGAGCACAGCAACAGCCGCAGCAACAGCACATGAACAGGGGTTCCCTGAAGTTGCCCGGCTGAAGCACCAGCCCCGCCTTTTCGGCCTTTTTCAGAATCCCAAGGACTTCTTCCTGATCAATGACTCTACCAAGGCCGTTTCGCTCGTAATATTCAGCGGCCTTCCCAAAAGAGAGACAGGTTTCCATGGGTCTGTCACACCCCTCGCCCACCATTCTGCGTTCCGTTCGGCAGATGCATGGTGCAACCACCGCCTTTTTCCGGCCCCGAACCAGTTTTTCCGCCCTCTCATATGGATAAACCTCTAATTGGGCGCTTATGCTGCGGCCCACCGGAATGGTCCGCATCTGTGGTACCTTGCTCCAGGCGTCATGGTCCAGAAGGGTGGGCAGGTACTCGTCCATGTCCCGGATAAACTCCGGGTCCAGATCATTCACATGGAATTCCCATAGTCCGATGAGCATCTGTGTGGCTATATATCGGGGTGGACCGCCTTCCCGGCTGATGGTGTAGATAAGTCCTTTCCCGGACATGGCATCCAGGCGCCGGTCGGCTTCCTCCCGATCGATCTTGGCCCGGCGCGCAATTACCCTTGATTCCTCGGGAATCAGGGTCAAATGAAGGGCCAGTTGGGCCTCGTCAGGGGTAAAGAGCCGGCGCAGCAGGCGCATTTCCACGCCGCTCTCGGTCGAAGGAAAGCCACCCGGAAGGTCATCCAGATGTCGGGCAAGTTTTTCGTAAATATCATCTGCCATGGCTCCCACCCTATTTCAACGACCTAAAATTCTACACAGTTTTTATAGAGAATTATTTCTTCATTGCTGTAGCAATGCAAGGGTTATTTTTGTGACGGAAAATATGATATTGGCAATATCATATTGTTTGTGATAATTGTCGAAATCGACCTTGCCCTGAGAGGCTGTTTCGTATAGATTTCTCCCGTAGTTTATCCCGCCTAACGGGCGGGGGTCGAAATGACATATAGGGCTAAAAACATCATTACGACACGGACACCAAGGTCAGGGGTTTCAATCCCGGAGTAAACATGAATCCGTTTATCTTATTGCAACATCCCTATCGAGTGATTTTATGAAACCTGAAGAACATCAAAAACTTGACCGCATGTTCAAGCCGCGCGGTCTGGCCTTGTTCGGAGGGACTACAACGGTCGCTTCATTCGGACAACTGATTGCCTTAAGTCAGATTCAGTACGGCTATCAAGGGCGACTTTATCCTATTTCCCCAAAAGGGGGTGAACTCGCCGGATTGAGAATTTACAAGAACCTGAACGAGGTGGAAGGACCCGTAGACCTTGCCTCGATCTCGGTCCCAGCCAGGGCCGTACCCGAGATACTTCGGGAATGTCTGAATAAAGGTCTGGCAGGGGCGCAAATACATTCTTCCGGATTTGCCGAAACCGGCGACCGTGAAGACGCGGCCCTCGAGGCCGAAATCGCCCGAATCGCCTCCAAAGGACTCAGGGTGGTGGGCCCGAACTGCTTCGGTATTCACTGCCCCCGGGGTGGAATCACCCTGCTCCCCGGTTCAGGTTTTTCAAAAGAGCCGGGTCCGGTCGCAATGATCTCTCAGAGTGGCGGGGTAGCAACCGACTTTGGATATGAAGCACGCTTTCTGGGCCTGGGTGTCAGTAAGATAATCTCCTTTGGCAATGGATGCGACCTGGACGCCGTGGAACTTTTGGACTACTTGGCTGACGATCCGGAAACAGAGTATATCGCGGCCTACCTTGAAGGTATAGGGGACGGGCGAAGATTTCTGGAACTGGTCAGAAAGATAACCCCGGAAAAACCGGTAGTCATCTGGAAAAGCGGATTGACCCCTTTAGGGGGACGGGCAGCCCTGAGTCACACGGGGTCAATGGGTGGTGAGGCAAAGGTCTGGGACGGAGCCCTTTCCCAGGCCGGTGCGGCATCCGTACAGGGGCTTGACGAGATGATGGACACCTTAGCGGCCATCAAGTATATTAAGACCGCGTGTCAAAGGATCGCCCTCCTTGGAGGGGGCGGGGCCATCGGTGTCTTCAGTTCTGATCTGGCTCACCGCCGGGGTCTGGAAATTCCCACATTCAGCAAGGAAACGCAAAAGAGACTCCGGAAGTTCTTCCCCGCACCGGGTAACAGCATGGCCAATCCTCTGGATACCGGCACTCCGGCCCTGCCGGTTGAAACGGTACAGGCCCTGGCCCATGAAGTCCTGACCAGGGAGCCTGTGGATGTGCTGATTATAATCATGCTCCTTCGGACCCTGGAAGTGGAGCTTCCCTTGTTTTACCGAATGAACGGAATGGAACCGCCACCCGTAGGAAGCTATCTCAAAAGCCTTGTCGGAACACTTGCAGGGCTTAAAAAGGAAACAGGGAAAGAGGTAGTCATGGTCCTCGATAACCGCGCATATATGCCCGAAGACGTTACAGTGGAGACCGTATCGAGGGAGATGCGCGGCCTTTTTCAGGCCCAGGGGATAGCTGTCTATCCAAGCACTGAAAGGGCACTCAGAGGAATATCGCATGCATCAAGGGCCATGAAGAATAAATTTGAGTCCCCCCAAATATAGAGATGTTACAATGTTAGGATGAACTCCAAATTAGTTGGTCCATGATCAGGATTCAAGGATTCAAGGATTCCAGGGTTCAAGGGATCGAGTGAAAAACTTAATAATTAAGGATCATCTCCAAATTAGTTGATTGATGATCAGGAGTCAAGGAGTCAAGGGGTCGAGGGGTCGAGGGAAAAGACAGAGGGCAGAGGTCTGAGGTCGGAATTCAGAGCTTGCCCGCCATAAGTGTGGCGGGATCGAAAGTCAGAATTCAGAAAAAGCGGATTCGCACATCCTCCACTTGAACCCTCGAATCCTCGAACCCTAGAATCCTTGGCCACTTTCTCCCAACTAATTGGGAGAAGAGTCAATATTAATGCTTTAGGAGTAAATATGGACAATGATAATAAGGATTTTGATACCGATACCGAATCAGAAGAGAGTTTTGAAGAATTATTAAACCAGACTGATGTCAGCCCCGTTTACCTCAACCCCGGTGAAAAGGTTGAAGCCGTGGTCATCAAGATATCAAAGGAGTGGGTCTTCATTGATATAGGGGGTAAGTCGGAAGGCTATATCCCAATTGACGAATTTGTAGACGACGAAGGCGACATCACAATAAAAGAAGGCGACACCATCAATGCCTATTTCCTGTCCTCCAGAAACAATGAAAAGCTGTTTGCAACCCGACTCACGGGAGACACAATGGGGAGTGAACACCTGGAAGAGGCCTATCAAAACCGGATCCCGGTTGAAGGTCTTGTTGAAAAGGAAATCAAGGGGGGATATGAAGTCAAGATAGCGGGAAACACTCGTGCCTTTTGCCCTTATTCCCAGATGGGTCTGAGCAGGGTTGAAAATGCAGACCAGTATATCGGCCTGCATTTGACTTTCAAAATAATCGAATATGGTGAAAAGGGCCGCAATTTAATTGTTTCCAACAGGAAAGTCTTGGAAGAGGAACGCCAGGAGCTGAAGGATGCTCTCAGGGAATCTTTGAAAGAGGGGATGACGGTAAGTGGAGAAATAACCTCAATCAGGAAATTTGGCGCGTTTGTTGATATCGGAGGGCTTGAAGGCCTGGTCCCTGTCTCGGAGATTTCATGGGGTAGAGTGGATGATATCGACAGCTTACTCTCAGTCGGGCAAAAAGTAGATGTTGCGATCAAGAAACTGGACTGGGAAAAGGATAAATTCTCGTTCAGCCTTAAAGAAATCCTGCCTGATCCATGGAACGACATTGGGTTGAAGTATCCGGAAGGCTCCAGTCACCAGGGAAAGGTTGCGCGTCTTGCACCTTTTGGCGCCTTTGTAACCCTTGAGCCGGGTATAGATGGGCTTATTCACATTTCAGAACTTGGAAAAGGGAAACGGATAAATCATCCCCGTGAAATTTTAGAAGAAAACCAGACCATTGAAGTAAAGATAATCAGGATTGAAGAAGATAAAAAGCGCATTGCACTTACAATAATGTCAGACGAAGAGGATTTAGAAGAGAGCGATGACTACAAAAAACACATTGTGGCAGGCGATAAAAAAACATCCAAATCTTTAGGCACGCTGGGAGATATTCTTCGCAAGAGTTTGAAGTGAACTAAAGTTTAAAGTGAGCTAAAGTTAAGGAATTCTGTCAATTATATAGAAACATTGGAGCAAAGCGACAC
>JAIOSR010000407.1 GCA_021107495.1 Desulfobacterales bacterium
CCCTGAGCCCGGATTCGTGCACGGCCCGAACCGTCTCATCCTGAAAAAAATACCCGTCTGCAATGCAGGTGGTCCCCGATGCTATCATCTCAAGACATCCTAAGAGCGAGCCCCAGTAGACCGTGTCCGGGTTAAGAAACTTTGCCTCAGCAGGAAATATCTTTTCAAAAAGCCATTGCTTCAAAGGCAGATCATCGGCAAGACCCCTGAAAAGCGTCATGGCCGTATGTGTATGAGCATTAACCAGCCCCGGCATGACAATCGCATCCTTTGCGTCAATGACTTCCGCCCGGATGCCGGGCCCTTCATCTTTTTCCTTTCGACTTTGAATGTCCGTTATGATCCCGTCCTTTATCAATACCCTGCCGTTCGAAATAGGGGTCTGCCCTTCTGCCATTGTTATGACCATACCCCCTTCTATGACAAGATCCGCATCTTTTTTGTGTTCATCCATTCTGTGGCCTGTCCTGTCTTCTGAAGCCATATTCAAAACTCTCATAAAAAGGTTTACTGTGAAAAATCCGACCATGTCTTCCGGGAGGTGGGTCGTAACCTGTGAGTTTCGCTTCACACAAACCAACCCACCTTACTAAATATACTTGACATCAACAGCCTTTTTGAGAGAATAAAAGGCTTTTTATCACCCGGGATCGAGAACTTCAAACATTATGAGCTTGAAAAATTCCATAAATCCCGCATTGCGGGTCAATTTGAGCTAACCTCACCCCTAAAGGGGAAAGGAAAACGAGAGGATTCAATATAGATTATGGCTATCATAGCTCCCTTTAAGGGACTTACCTATAATTATTACGTAAGGCAAGATTTCGAGGCAATTGTTGCGCCGCCATACGACGTGATCTCCGAGGAGGAGCAGGAGGCATATTACCAAAAAGATCCCTATAATGTCATTCGTTTGATCTTAGCTAAGAAAAAGATCGGGGATTCCGATTGGGATAACAGGTATACGCGCGGGGCCGATTGTTTTAAGAGATGGGAATCCGCCGGTATCCTTCTTCATTCGGATCAACCCACCATTTACCTCACGGCCCTGGAATACGACCCTGGAAACGGGGAACCCCGAAGGACTCGGTGGGGGATAATTGTGCTAGCGCGAATAGAAGATGAGGATGCAGGGGTTATCCTTCCCCATGAAAGGACCTTTTCGGCCCACAAGGATGACCGCTTAAAGCTCATGAGTGCCTGCAGCGCTCAACTTAGCCAGATATTTGGTCTTTACGAGGACCCTGATAACACCATAATGGATGCCGCAAGGAAGCTCGTCGACTTTCCTCCTGAAATAGCCTTTGATTTTGAAGATGGCACGAACCACCGCATGTGGATCATACAAAGACCCTCTGTGTTTAAAAAAATAGCGGATGCTATGTTGAATAAGTCCATCTTTATCGCAGATGGGCACCACCGTTATGAGACCGCACGCAATTACAGAAACATGATGAGGGCCAGGCACGGACATAAACCTCTCGACAGGTCCTATGAATATGTCATGATGTATTTGTCAAATATGAGTGATGAGGGCCTGACCATTCTGCCTTCTCATAGGCTTATTAAAGAAGTTCCCGATATTGAGCCCGAGACCCTTCTTGAAAAGGTGGGGCTATGGTTTGACATAACTTCATTTCCGTTAAAGGGGAGTGACATCTCGAAGGAATGCGCAGACCTGAAACAGAAGCTTAAGGAAGCGGGGCGTCAAAACACGGTCATCGGATTTTACCACACAAAGTCCGATCAGTGTTATCTCCTTTCACTCAAGCCGGGCGCGAGGGATAAATTAGGTGATGATCTCCATGTTTCCTTGAAAAAGCTGGATGTACTTGTACTTTCCAGATTTATCCTGCAACAAGGCATTGGTTTAACCAAACAAGACCTGGATAACGACCAGATAATCCATTATCAAAGCAGTATGGGGGCTGTTGTGTCGCAAGTCCGTTCCGGGGATTATCAAATGGCATTTCTGCTGAATCCCACCAGGATAGAGCATGTACAGGAGATTGCAAACAATTCCCTGGTTATGCCAAGGAAGTCAACCTATTTTTATCCCAAAATATTAACAGGACTGGTATTTAACAAGTTGAATCCAAAAGAGTCCGTCCATGTGCCCTGAAATCCGGACAGATGAGTGTATTGATCAATTTTTGGAAGGCCGTCTTAAACTGATCCAATCCAGGGACGGTTACAGGTTCTCCATTGACGCGGTCCTGCTTTCCGAATTCGTCACAATAAAACCCGAAGATGTGGTGGTTGACATAGGAACGGGCTGCGGAGTTATTCTCTTGATTTTACTTCTCACGAAACCGGCAGGACATGTCTTTGGGTTGGAAATCCAGGAAGCTCTGGCCTCCCAGGCGCGGCGAAACGCCGTTCTTAATGGATTTGGGGATAAAATGGGGATCATTTTAGGGGATACCAAGAATCCTCCCTTGGTAAATAAATTTGCCGACGTGGTTATATGCAACCCCCCTTATCGCAAGGCCGAAAGCGGGCGTATCAATCCGGATCAACGCCGTGCCATTGCCAGGCACGAGATTTTGGCCTCCATTGATGATATTTTGCGGGCCGCAAGAAATCTTCTGAGAAAAAAGGGCAGGCTGGCCATGATTTATCCCTCTGTTCGTCTTGTGGATATCCTGCTTCGCATGAGGCGTTTTGATTTGGAGCCAAAAAAGGTACGAATCAATTATCCCGGTCTGCAATCGGGTGCCAGGCTCGCCCTTATTGAGGCTGTGTTGGGTGGAAAACCGGGGCTGGAAATTCTTCCACCCCTTATCGGACAGGGCAATTTTTCTATTTAGCCCCGACCCTGAATTCAATCTTGTCTACCGCCTTTCGGCCTAATTTGGCGTTTAATTTTTCCCTGATGTCCTTCTCCACAAACTGTAATTCCTGAAGCCATATGGGGTCTGACACCGTGACCTTGAGCTTACCGTTTTTGATCCATAAAGGCCTGGCATTTTTTGAGATGGCCGGACCAACTACCTCATCCCAGACCCTCCAGATATTTGCGTCATCGGGATTAAAGGGCAGGGTGGGATCGCTCAAAATATTCGAGATAACATCCTTTAGCGGTACCAGAGAATCGCCGTCTTTTTCCATAAAACAAGCTTAAATGCCGTGGATAATAAAGTCAAGACAGGGTCCTGAAAAATCA
>JAIOSR010000041.1 GCA_021107495.1 Desulfobacterales bacterium
ACTATAAGGTTGTCGTTTATCATTCCCATAATAAATCCTTACCAAGTATTCACAGACGACCCCCGTGGTAAAAAGCTGCAATGCAACCAAACAGAGCAGAATCCCTAAGACAAAAAGAGGGCCGTAATCCATTATGGCAATATTCCAAAAGATTTTGGCTACACTCAGCCAGGCTAAGATGAAAAAGCCAGGTAAAAACAATACCGATGAAAAATATCCGAAGATATGAATAGGGCGTGTGAAAAAGCCTGCAAAAAATATGACAAGGAGTAAATCGGATAAGACCTTGAATGTCCTGGCAAGGCCATAGTTTGATTTGCCGTGCATCCTTGGACGTATCGATATGGGGATTTCCGTAATCCTGTCCGTGGTCATCGCCACAAATATCGGAATAAATCGATGCATTTCCCCATAAACGGGCATCTGTTTTATGAGACTCGTCCTATATGCCCGATAGGTGGAACCAAAATCTCTGATATTAAGCCTGGAAAATTTCCTGGCCATAAAATTTGCTATTTTAGAGGGAAATCTCCTCAGAAAACCATCCAGCCTTTTATTTCTGAAACCACAGACAAGATCATATCCCGCGTTTATTTTGTCCATAAGTTCAGGAATATCTTTAGGGTCGTGCTGCATGTCACCGTCCATGGTAATACATGTGTCACCTTCGGCCAAATCAATCCCTGCTTTGATGGCAATGGTTTGGCCGAAATTACGGCGAAAACGGACGCATTTGATCCGGCTGTCCTTCGAAGCAGCCCGCTTAACAACATCAAAAGTATTGTCCCGGCTCCCGTCGTCAACGAAAATGATTTCAAAGGTGAAATCGCGGGGCTCTAATATCTCAAAAAGTTCTTCTATCAGAGCGGGGACGTTTTTCTCCTCATTGTAAAGAGGAATGATAATGCTGATAAAATTTTTCATAGCTCCCTGTATGATATAAGTTGATGCCTGTTATGTTTCAACTTGTCCACAAATTCCTTTGAAAAAAGCAACTTTAGTTCCTCCTCCCTTGTTTTTGAAAGAAAAAAAGTGCCAAAATTCTTTTTATATTCAGGTGCACCAAGGTCCGCAGGGTAACCAATGTGGAACATCCATTCCAAAGTCCCTTTCAAATCGAGTTCAAGAAGGCCCAAGGCCATTTCAATTGATCCCGGATATTGAAGGCGACCGCCCACAAGCACACCGAAAAAGAAATCAGGGCTTTTAAAATCTTTCAGGAGCCCTTTTGCCTTTCTTGTCCTGTATTCCACGAACATAAGTTTCAGCTTCTGCCTAAGGCGGCCTTTTAATGAAATTCCAGAAGAAATAAGCCTCCTATTTATGGGGCTTTCGTTTATTGTTCTGACCTTACTGATGGCAAATTCTTTCATCAACTTTTTTACGGCATTCACGGCTTCCGGGAGCAGGAGATGTGTGTGTTTCTCTCCATCAAAATGGGTGGGCGTAATCCCCTTTTTAATCAACTTAAGGGTTTGAAGTCTGTATTCGTTGTAGATCTCATCAGGAGAAAGCCGCCCAAGGAGGGAACGCAACAGCAACTTTTCAGTAGAATTAAAAAACAAGCCATTCCTGTCAACCAGAGATGGAATTTCGGAAGGATCGGACAATGGTCTCCCACGCACGATGTTCAAATGAACACCCACTCCCAATCGTGGATATGATTTAGCCTCTTCCATAGCATCCTCTGCAACCGGCCCGTTTGCAAGTAGACTGGTGCTCGTCAGGATGCCTTTTCTCGCTGCATCCAGGATCCCCCGGTCAATCTCTTTATGAAGCCCGAAATCATCGGAATGGAGTATCAACTTCATAACATCTACCCCTGAACACCTCCCGGTCCATAAAATTTAGTTGTCCCGGACCACTTACAGGCCCGGCCTTCAATCACGGCCCTTAATCGAAAAAAATAAGGGCCTCTTTCCCTAAAAATATTTTCAAATTTAGCATTTTTTTCTTTTACTGTTTGCGCTTTAATGATCCTTTTGAATCCGGGATCCGAGGCTATCTGAATGAGAAAGCTCTGGTTTTTATCCGGAATTCCTACTAAGTAGTTCCAGTCAAAAACGGCACTTTCCGTTTCAAAAATATCGTTATACCGGGGCCGGATGATGACCGGAACCTTGAAATATGCTTCAAAAATCACCTGGATTGCAAAAACGATGACAAAGACGGCGCATATTGCAGGAACAAGATGCCGTAAATATCTCTTAGTTTTCATCGGTTGAATGTTTGAGGCTTGGTCGATCATGTGTGTTTGCTCAATATTTTGTAACTCAGGTTGCCAGGTTCACGGTTAATGGTTCACGGTTGGTTGCCCCCGCTCAAAGTCCTGGATCCTCGACTTGCGCTCATCATATTTCTTGGGCGTATCGCAGGGCTTTAGCCCTGCTTATACCATAGCACGGCTAAAGCCGTGCGCTACATTTATACCCTGAATTTGAAAAGGATGTTTTTTTACGAACAGCCCTATCTCTACATACTAAAATCCCTGCAACAACAAAACCGGCACAAAAACCAATCCAGGACCATCGCCAGTTGTTCGGGCCCGTATACTTCCAGGTTATCAC
>JAIOSR010000412.1 GCA_021107495.1 Desulfobacterales bacterium
TCAGGTCTCCGTCCGTTAAGATGATTTTAACGAGAACCCTTTGAAAAGATACATACTACAGGCATCCACAGGAAACATTGAGGCTTCAAAAACCCGAATTTTCACATGATTATAACGACAAAAAACGATCAATCATTTGATACGGAAAAAGACCTGACCGCAGCTGAACGGCATATCCTCCAAAAACTGTTTGCCTGGGAAGCCATGGCCACCAGTCTTGAACAATTCAAAGAAAAGAAGAAGGAAGCTATTCTTAAAGGATGGAATAACTCCGGCCCTGTTAAAGAAAGCAATGCCTTAAAAGCCATTGCCAGAGACATGGCAAAAAAGGTGACAGCTCGACTGGACAGGGAATGAATTTAGTCCCCCTGCCCCGAAAAGAGGTGAGAGTTTGGCAGCAGACACCATGAAATCGCCGACACAACAAACCCTCGATGAAGGAGCACAAATTGTTCGGGGAGATCAGGCCGGCACGCCATTCAATGTGGCCTTCGTGGGTGGCGGTGAGGCATGTCATAACCTTCTTCGAATCTTAGATAGAGAACGTCTCTCACGACTCAAAATGAAAATCTTAGGGGTTGCCGATACCAACCAGCAGGCACCTGGCCTAATTTACGCCAAAAAGCTTAATCTGTTCACGTCCTCCGATTTCCGAGACCTTTATACCCTGAAAGAACTAAATTTTATCTTTGAGCTTACCGGATCAACAGACGTAAGAGAAGCAATTCGAAAGACAAAGCCGCCGGAGATCTCTCTTATAGGTCACAAGGGGGCCAGGCTTCTTTTCGATCTGGTACAGATAGAGATTGAAAAAACCGATTTGGACAAGAAAGGTCAGGAACAGTATGTAACAGAGAAAAAGCATATCCAGACCATACTGAATTCGCTTCCTTACAATCTGTTGGTGGTCAATCAGGATATGACCGTCAACATGGTAAACAAGACATTCCGGAAAAACAAAAAGCTCAACCATGAAGACACTCTGCAACGTAATTGCTATGAGGTTAGATATGGATTGGATAAGCCGTGCGCAGAATACGGGAGAACCTGTTATTTGGAAGAAGTCAAGAAAAACAGAGAGATAATCAGCACTATTCATGAATTCGTTACAGATAACGGGGAGACACGCTTTGAGGTTATCACCGTATCACCGATATTCGATGAGCACGGTGAAGTCATTCAGTTATTAGAAGTATCAAGGGATGTAACTGATAGGATCAAATTAGAACGGGAGGTACAGAAATCTAATATCTTCTTCCAAAATGTCATTCAGAGTACAGTGGATGGTATCGTTGTGGTGGATACCAAAGGAAATGTGCTGATTTTTAACGAAGGGATGGAAAACCTTACCGGGTATAGTGCCCGGGAAATAATGGAGATAGGCCATCTTAGCAGCTTTTACAATATTGATGTGGCCAAAGAAAATATGCGAAAGATGCGAAGCGACCAGCACGGACCTTTGGGTAAACTCAATCCTACCAGCATGTCAGTTATAAGCAAGACGGGTGAAGAGATACCTGTGACATTGTCAGCCTCTATTATTACGATTGACGGTAAGGAAACGGGAAGCGTGGGCGTATTTACTGATATGCGTGAAGTACTCAGGATGAGAAAGGACCTTGAAGAGGCCCATCTCCAGTTAGTACAGTCGGAGAAAATAGCTTCAGTGGGTAGAATGGCCGCAGGAGTGGCCCATGAAATAAACAACCCTTTGGCTGGCATAATGATATACGCTGAACTGCTCAAAGAGGCCTTGAAAGATGATGAAAAAAACCTGAGCGATATTCAGGAGGTTGTTGACCAGACCCTTCGGTGTAAAAGAATTGTCGCGGAATTACTTGAATTCAGCCGCCAGACCGTGGGCAAGGTATCCTTCTTCAATCTGGAAGACATGATAGAGAAGACATTGAATATCCTGATCAATCAGGCCCTCTTTCAGAACATAGAGGTCACTAAGCACATGGAGCAGGATATCCCGGAAATGGCTGGTGATATGGGCCAGCTCCAGCAGGTCTTCACCAACCTTTTTATAAATGCCGCCGATGCAATGGAAGGAAGGGGAAGGCTAAGCATTAAGACTCGGTATGACACTGAAATAAATCAATTCGTTGTTCTGGTCAGTGACACCGGATCCGGCATACCGAAAGAACTTCGGGGCAAGATTTTCGACATTTTTTTTACGACCAAACCGGTCGGCAAGGGTACGGGGCTTGGCCTGAGCATCTGTAGAAAAATTGTGGAACTTCACGGCGGCAATCTGATGGTGGAATGCCCTCCTGAAGGCGGGTCCACATTTATTGTAGAGCTTCCTCTTGGATTTGTTGAAAAACCGGAAGAAGAATCCCTTTTTATCTGATTGGACGGTTAATGATGAATGAAAAGATAAAGATTCTCGTTGTGGATGATGAAAAAGTCGTCAGGGAAGGATGTCGCCGTGTGCTGACCGGCAAAGGATACGAAGTACTTAGCGCCGAGAACGGCCAACAGGCCCTGGATCTCCTGGACGCGGAAGAAATAGATATGATACTTCTCGACCTGAAAATGCCTGTTATGAGCGGAGAAGAGATGCTCGGGATAGCCACTGAAAAATATCCTGACATTCCTGTTATCATTATCACTGGCCACGGGACAGTCGATACGGCAGTGGAATGTATGAAAAATGGGGCCTATGATTTCATCACCAAACCGTTCCAGATAGACCAGTTCCTCCTGACCATTACCCGAGCCGCCGAAAAGAGGAAATTAGAGCAAAAGGCAAGACAGTTTGAACAAGAAAACATCCGCAACCTTTATGATCTCAATCTTGAAAAAAGCCGGCTTAAGACAATTATAAACCGTATGGCAAACGGAGTCATGGTGACCAATCGCAATCTCGAAGTTGTCCTCCACAACCCGGCGCTCATGCGACTGGCAGAGATATCAAGTGAAGTGGAAAACCCGGCCCCGGTTACGGAAATTATAAATGATGAGACCCTGATAAACACCCTGAAACAAATACAGAGCAGGGAAATCCCGGACAATGAATCCATATCACAGGAAATCCAGGTAGGTAAGAATATCCTGCGTACCA